>JAGBBI010000284.1 GCA_017938565.1 Clostridia bacterium | reverse complement strand
GGGGAAGATAAATTTTATGTTCTACATCCAATATGCGCTGAGTTTGAAAGAAAGTATGGAGAATTGCTTTCAAGTATTGAAAATGGTAATCATGTAGTTTTTGAAGTTTTAAGAGTCCTTAAGTCGGAAGGCCGTGTGAGTATGGGCAAGGTTAACGATATTCTTGTTCTTTGTGATAAACAATTTCATGCTTTAGATGATTGTGCATATATGCTTAGTGCAGAAATAGGTTTTGCAAGCAATGAGCAACAGGAATTAGAACTTGAAAGACTTAGAGCAAGAGTTGGTGTCAGTAAAGATAATCTTGCAAAGGCTGCTAATCATTTATGGCAAAATGGTAAAGGGTTGATTTCGGTTGGGGCACTTGCTGAAAATATAGCAGATGATGTAAAAAAGGAGTCTCCAAATAGCAGACCTGAAACGGAAGTGAGTGCTGTTGTTCTCTCTGCTGATGATTTTGAAACAGAAGACGAAGCAAAAGAATGGATGAAAAGTCAATCAGGAAAACTTGATTTAGATATTGAAGTTCGCTGTACAAATTATGACGAGATTCGTGGAGTAAATGGCTTGTATAATGGTGAGAATTTTGGTTGCGGTGCAGACCTTAACGATAAGCAGATTGATGGGAAAACGTTGTCGTCTCATTTGGAACTTGTTGAAATTTCTCGGGGTGGCAAAACTTATTTTCGATGGCAAGTAGATGACGCAAGCAAACTTTTAGCGAACCGCGGGGTTCGTCATTTGTACACAGATAAATATGGTTGGGGAATAGATGATTATTATCCAGCATCCCAAGAGGGGTCTGTTGAAGATGAACTTAATTCAGATATAAGGTATATGGTAAACAAGGTAGAGCCTTACAATGAACGTATAATACGTGCTGGCTATTATGAGAATGCAAGCGAAAGTCAAGAGAAAAAAGAGTCTTAGGAATTAAAATAATAATGAAAGAGCGTTTCAATGGAAATGCTCTTTTTGTTATTCTTTACACGCCTATTGTACTTAGTGTGATAAGGAGACTTGATATCTGGCAGACGGGTGAAAAGTTATGTGTTTGTACTAGGTTTATTTAATTATAACTTTATTTAATTTAGTTGTAAATTTTCACGAAATGTGTTATATTTATTATAGGCTGGTTTAATATTGCCAAAAATTATATTAGCTTTTATGAAGATTGCAGGGAGGTAGAAAGAGTGAAAAGGATTTGTAGGAATTGTTTTAATTCAGTTGACAGAAATCTGTCTATTTGTCCTTATTGTAAAAAACCGGTAAGTGGTAAGCCTCCAAAAGTCAAACCAGATGAAGTAAATAAGGTAAAAACCAGAAGTGCAGAAGATATTGAACTGATAAAACAAAAATCTGCACCTAATGAACAAACAAGTGTAGAGAAATCTAAACTTGCCTATTTTCAAAAACCAAAGTGGGTTCCAAAGAAAAAACGTGTAGGCTATGAGGCGGACAAAGACAAAAAGAAGGGAACTCATATCCGAGTAAAAGGCAAGCATATTGATGTAAGTTCGGTGTCATTTTTGCAAAGTAAGGTTGGGAATAAAAATAATTATAAACCTAAGACTGCGGGTGAAGAAATTGACTATAAACAAGAAAAACTTGAATGGTGGGAAATTTACAGGTTCGCTGATAGGTGGCTTGTAAGACGGGCTATTAATAAGCACGTTAAAAAAGCGTCAGTTGTAAGACCTGAAAGGGTGTCATACTGGGGACTTTTGTTGCTTACACTTTTTACAGGTTTTGTTGGTGGACATAGTTTTTATGCTCGGAACTATAGGCGTGGAATTGTAGCGTTATCGTTGTTTTCTTTTTCAATGACAATGGTCGCTCTTATGGATGTGATACCATTTTTATTGAATTTTCAATATTCACTTTGTGCATTCCCCGGCTTTATATGTTTGATGATGTGGGTGTGGGATATGCTTTTGGTGTTGGTTAAAAAGTATAAATTTAGAGAATCTAAATTGAATTATATCTACAGTTTAGATGTTGAAACCAGAGCGAGGCTTCACAATAAATATATTGAGATTCCTAACTGGTACGAATACAAAGGGTAAAATTTATGATAGTAGTTGGAATGAGTGGTGGCGTTGATTCGTCAGTTGTTGCTAAACTTTTAAAAGATAGTGGTGAAAATGTCGTTGGGCTTTTTATGAAAAACTGGGAAGAAAAGGACGAAAATGGAGTTTGCACATCTGAAAAAGATTTCGCCGATGTAAAAAGTGTTGCAAGTCAAATTGGTATCCCATATTATTCAATTAACTTTGCGAAAGAATATATGGACAGGGTTTTTGTGCACTTCTTAGAAGAATATAAGGCGGGAAGAACTCCAAACCCAGATGTTCTTTGTAATCGAGAGATTAAGTTTGGCCCGTTTTTAGAGTACGCTAAAAAACTTGGTGCTGACAAAATTGCAACAGGGCATTATGCACGAGTTGAAGAAAAAGATGGTTTATTCTATTTGAAAAAAGCGGTCGACCAAAATAAAGACCAAACCTATTTTTTAAATCAATTAAATCAATATCAGTTAAGTCAAGTCATTTTCCCAATTGGGCATTTGACCAAACCTGAACTTAGAAAACTTGCTGAAGAATACAATCTTTCAACATCAGACAAAAAGGACAGCACTGGAATTTGCTTTATTGGGGAAAGGAACTTCAAAAAGTTTTTAAGTGAGTATCTGCCTGCAAAGTCTGGAAAGATTAAAGACGCAAGAACGGGCGAAGTGTTAGGTGTTCACGACGGGTTAATGTATTATACCTTAGGTCAAAGAAAGGGGCTTGGTATTGGTGGACAGAAAAATGGTAGTGGCGAAGCATTTTTTGTATGTGAAAAAGATTTAAAAAATAATGTGCTTTATGTTACACAAGGTGAGCAAGATATTTTGTTTAGTGATGGGCTTATCTCGGGTGTTATTAATTGGATACCTAAAAAGCCTGAAAGCAATGATTTTGATTGTTTTGCAAAGTTTAGATATCGTCAACCTGAACAAAAGGTACACGTGCATATTAATGAAGATGGTACAACAAAAGTAGATTTTTATGAAAGGCAAAGAGCGGTTACTCCTGGGCAATTCGTTGTGTTCTATGATGAAGAATATTGCTTGGGCGGTGGCGTTATTGAACAAGTTATAAAGGGAAAATAAAGGGAAATATTATGGAAAAGAAAAAAAGATTTTTAACAGGTACAAGACCTACTGGGAATTTACATATTGGGCATCTTGCAGGTGCGGTTTCAATGTGGGTTAAACTTCAAAATGAGGGGAAGTATGACCCGTTTGTGTTTATCGCCGATGTGCAAGCCTTGACAGATAATGCAGATAATCCCGAGAAAATAAAAAATGGGGTAAAGTCGTTAATGCTTGATTATTTGGCTTGCGGACTTGACCCAACAAAGACAACACTTTTTATTCAAAGTCAAATTCCAGCATTGAATGAACTTAGTATGTACTATATGAACCTTGTAACCTTAGCAAGGCTTGAGCGAAATCCAACAGTTAAGACCGAAATCCAAAATAATAAATTTGGGAATTCTATACCAGTTGGGTTTTTGACCTATCCAATAAGTCAGACTGCAGATATTACAGCATTTGATGCCGATTTTGTTCCAGCGGGCGAAGACCAATCTCCTATGATTGAACAGGCACGTGAAATTGTCCGCTCGTTTAACAGAATTTATGGAGAGTGTTTGGTTGAACCAGATTTAATGCTTTCAGATGTTAAGTCTGCAAGACGAATTCCTGGGACTGATGGTAACGCAAAGATGGGGAAATCTCTTGGAAATTGTATCTACTTAAATGATGAGCCGGAGGTTATTCAAAAAAAGGTTATGGGAATGTACACAGACCCTAATCACATTAAGGTTACAGACCCAGGAGACACAAAAAATAATCCGGTGTTTATCTATTTGGAAGCGTTTGCAAAAGACCAAGAAAAGGTTGCTGAAATGAAAGCACACTATGAGCGTGGCGGACTTGGAGATGTCGTTTGTAAAAGGTATCTAAATGAAGTTTTGCAAGAGTTAATTGCCCCAATCAGAGAACGCAGAAAAGAACTTGAAAAGGATATGGATAAGGTCTATAAAATCTATGAAGAAGGCTCGAAGAAGGCCAATGCAATCGCCGAAGCAACCTTGAAAAGAGTGCGAAAGGCAATGGGTATTGAGTATTTTGAAGGAAAGTAAATATCGTGGTTAATAATATGACTGATAATCAAACAAGGATAAAGGAGTTACTTTTACAAAAGAAGCAACTTGAAGAACTTATACAAGAAATGCGAAAGAAACGTCATTATGGAATGGATGATGATAGGGCTGAAGATATTGTTGAAGAATATTACAGGGAACTACTTGAAGTTGAGCGAGAATTGGAATTTTTGAAAAATAATTAATAATTTTAATGGTAGGTGTTAAATGGCAAAAGAAAAGCATCAAGGAAAGAGAGTTTATGTTGTGATTGATGAGACTGGGGGAAAACCAGTTGTGAAATTATGTTCTTTTGAAGACCAGCAAGGAAGTTCAAAAGAAACTCTTGGAACTTTTAAAAATATTGCAGACGAAAGCGACGAATATTACGTAGTTATCAAAAACTTTAATTCCACTAATGCCAGAAAAAAGCCTGAATATCGATTTATTGATGCTGAGAATAATGTGATTAAAGATATTAGATGTGATGGAACGGCTGATGTTGTGTTAAAGTTAAGTGCAATTTTTACAAAAGACGCAAAGAGTATTTGCGACGAGTATAAAGCAAGCCTTGCTGAGGGTGTAAGCGAGAATGCTTAGATAAAACCAAATTCATCACTAGTAATTACGAAGTTTGTCTGCTTGATGATATGAGATGTTGACTAATTGCGTAATTAGTAGTATAATGTATAAAAATTTTTAGGGGACAAAAAGATAAATGAAAAATAAAGCGATTACTTCAAGAGACGAAGATTTTGCAAAGTGGTATACCGATGTTGTAAAGGCTGGTAAACTTGCAGATTATTCAAATGTAAAGGGTTCGATTGTGTTTGAGCCAAATGGCTATGCTTTGTGGGAAAAGATGCAAAGCGTGCTTGATAAAAGATTTAAAGAACTTGGACACCAAAATGTCTATATGCCACTTTTAATCCCAGAGTCGCTGATGAAAAAAGAGGGCGAACTTATTGCTGGATTTGCACCAGAAGGGGCTTGGGTTACTATTGGCGGAAATAATGAGTTGGAAGAAAAGTTAATGATAAGACCAACTTCGGAAACTCTTTTTAGCGATTATTATGCAACTAAGGTTAAGTCGTACAGAGATTTGCCTCTTTTATACAACCAGTGGTGTAATGTAATGCGTTGGGAAAAGGAAACAAGACCTTTCCTTAGAACACGTGAGTTTTTATGGCAAGAGGGTCATACTGTTCACGAAACTCAAGCAGAAGCCGAAAAAGAGACTTTGCAAATGCTTGAAGTCTATCGTGATTTCTTTGAGAACTATCTTGCAATTCCAGTTGTAACTGGCAAAAAGACCGAAAAAGAAAAGTTTGCTGGGGCTGAGTATACTTGTACCGTTGAAGCGTTGATGTATAATGGCGTTTCGCTTCAAAGTGCAACATCTCACTACTTTGGGCAAAAGTTCTCATCGGCGTATGGTATTCAATTTGTAAACCGTGAAAACAAACTTGAAAATGCCTATCAGACATCTTGGGGTTGTACAACAAGAATGATAGGGGCATTAATTATGGTGCATTCTGATGACAACGGATTGGTGCTTCCACCAAGAATTGCCCCACGTCAAGTAGTTGTTGTTCCAATTACCGCAGATGAAGAAGTTGTGGCTATTGCAAATTCTATTAATGAAAAGTTAAAGAACTCAGGGATAGTATCCTTTGTTGACGACAGCGACAGGTCGTGTGGTTTTAAGTTCGCTGAGCATGAAGTAAATGGTATTCCAGTTAGAGTTGAAATTGGGAAAAGAGACCTTGAGAACAACTCTATTACTCTTGCAAGACGTGATACAAGGGAACGTATTACTGTTGATAAAAATTGTGATATCGTTAAAGTTGTAAGTGAGTTAATGGAAACTATTCAAAAAAATATGTTTGAAACCGCTAAGAAAAGAAATGACGCTAAGACCTATGATGCAACAACATTTGAGCAGGTTCGTGAGATTATGGAAAATCGCCCTGGCTTTGTAAAGGCTATGTGTTGCGGAGATAGTGCTTGCGAACTTAAGATGAAAGAAATTCGTGGAACAAAGTCAAGATGTATTTTAGAGGGTGAAGAACCAATCTCGGATAAGTGTGTTGTGTGTGGAAAACCTGCACATCACAAAGTAATTTGGGGAATACAATATTAATTATTGTAGGCCTCTGCCCGACGTCTACTACAAAAACTCTGTAAAAATATTCATCTTTTCGGAATAGAGAAAAAGAAACAGGACGACTGGTGTAATAACTGCCAGCAATCTGTTTCTTTTTTCTTGCTTAAAAACCTAAACGTTTTTAATAATGAAGAGTGTAATTGATAAGTGCAGTGTAATAGAAGTGTAATTGATAAGTGTAGTGTAATAGAAAAAGGTCTTTTAGATTTTGAAAGATAATTAGTGTTTATTTTTATGGGACCATTGAATAATTAGATTATTTGTGATATAATTAATATAATGAAAATTGCGTTTGTTTTTCGGGGGTGCAAATGTTAGAAAAAATTGATTTTAGTAAAGATTATGGAGAAATCTTTGCAGAGGCAAAGAAAAAGGCTTTTTATGTTTTAAAAAATCCTTTGGCTGATGAGATTTTTTTTAAGGCACAATTAGGTGATAAGGAGTTACTTGATAAAATCTATATCTATTATGAACCGGTCGTTGAGTATCTTTACTTAAAGCATAGTCCAATGTATGATAATGATTTTGAAAAACAAGAATTGATTTCGGTGTTTCAAGATGCATTGATACGATCAATTAATTCATACAAACGTAAATATGGTAAGTCGTTCTATCAATACCTTGAATCTTGCGCTTGTACCGATGAGGCTTATGTTCTTAAAAAAATTAGGGCAAAAGTAGGCCGAACAAGTGGTGTAATTGAAAATGGCGACGTTGAGGGTTTTGCTTCTTTAGGTGATGATGTTGTTGATTTAAATCGCTCGGTTCTTGCTCAGAAATTGGTGGTCTTTTTAAATGATACAGAAAAAGATGTTGTGTTAAGTATTTTAAATGGAGAAAGTATTCAAGACTATGCGAAACGTACAGGCTCGTATCCTGAACGTGTAATTTCAAAATTAACTTATGCTAAGAAAAAAATTCTAAAGGAATATTTGACTTGTAAAAACATCGCAAAAGAGTTTTTTACATACAAAAAGCCAGTTCGTCAAATTGCAGAAGAAAATAATATGTCAAGAGTGGAAGTTCACTATTGGTTAAGATTGCATGACTTCTTGTATAATGAAGGGCAATTCCCTAAAATGCCGGACAATCCAATTGTTTATGAACGAACGAAGATCGCCGAATGTCTTTTGTCGGGCTATAACTTGCGTTTGTATAAGAAATGGTGTGTAAGTGCCGGTGATGATTTTAGGAGGGTTGTTGATCGCTCATTAAAAAAGTATCAAGAAGCGTTCTATTTAGTAGAAACGGCGAGGTATAATATGCGTGCTGTTTGCGACGTTAATGAACATACTCCAGATGGGTTGGCGGCTAAGTTAAGGCTTCGTAAATTTAGCAATCAAGAGCGAGAATTTTACAGGGCACTTTATAAGCATATAATGCTTGATGATGAAAAACCTGTTTATACTTACACGGTAGAAAGAAAATTGCAAGAACAAGTATATGAAAATGTTGTTTATATAAATATTATATAATCTTATTGGGGTTTTGAAAAATGTTGGAAGAAATTGATTTTAGAAGAGATTATGGCGAGATTTTTGCCGAAGTGAAGGAAAAAGTAGAATTTATTCAAGCAAATAAATTGCCTGATGAATTAATAAAAAAAGCACAAAGTGGCGATAATGAGGCTTTTGAAAAAGTGTATTTCTATTATATGCCGGTTATTGAGTATTTCTATTTAAAAGATATGCCGTGGATTGATAGCGACTATGCAAAGAAAGAAATGGTTCAAATGTATGAAGACGCTTATATAAAATCTATTATGACATATAGCAAGAATGGATATGGCAGTTTTTTAAATTGTATTAGGTTTTTGGTAACAAATGCTAAGCATATTGGGCTTTCAAGAATTTCAAGGGAAGAAAAAAATGACAGTCTTACGGTGATTAATGATGTAGATAAAGTTGCAGAGGTCTATGGTGAGGG
>JAGBBI010000283.1 GCA_017938565.1 Clostridia bacterium | reverse complement strand
GGGGTACAGGTAGAGAGAGTATTTCGCCTGATATTATAACAACGCCACCAGGTATGAGCGCTGAATCTAATAGAGTTTTGTTTAGTACATCTGATAAAAACGAATATGAACGTAAATTAAACACTTATAAGCAACAGAAATATTTAGCGTATCAATGGAAAAAAGTTGGGGCTGATAACGCAATGGAAAGCCTTGCGGGATACACAGCCGTTAAACTTATGTATCGTGATGTTGACCTTATGGATGGGTCGCCCGAAATTGGTACCGCTTTAGATATTATTTCAGAAGAGGCTTGCCCTATTAAATCTGATGGAAAGATGCTGAATGTTTATTCTTCATCAAAAAGAACCAAGGCAATGCTTGAAGATTTATTCGTGAATCGTTTACACATTTATACTGACCTTCCTATGATTGTGCGTCATCTTGTTAAGTATGGAAACACTTTTATGTTTCTTAATATTGATAAAGATAACGGAGTTATGGGTTGGACTATGCTGCCTGTTTATGAAATAGATAGAATAGAAAACGGTTTTACAGCAAGTTACGCTATTAGTTCTACTATGAATAATAAAGATGTTACTCCGGATGAAGTTCGTTTTATTTGGAATGGCCATAATGAAAGTAAACCATTTAGAAATTGGCAGGTTGCTCACTTCCGTCTATTAAATGACTCATTCTTCCTCCCATATGGCGTATCTATGTTACACAAAGCAAGAAGAGCGTGGAGAATGTGGTCTATGATGGAGGACGCTATGCTTATATGGCGTTTGGATAAAGCAGTAGAACGTAGAGTATACAAAATTTTTGTGGGAGGTATTAATGATGCCGACGTTGAAGCATATGTACAGCAGATTGCAAACAATTTCAAGAGAACGCCTATTATTGACCCTGCAACAGGACAAATAGACCTTCGTAGAAATTTCCTTGATGTTGCAAGTGATTACTTTATTCCTGTGAGACGTGAGGATGCTCCTAACCCTATTGAAACCCTTCAGGCTGCTAATAGTCAAGTTCAAATGGAAGATGTTGAATATATGCAAAACAAAATGTTTGCGGCTATGCGTGTACCTAAGACATTTTTAAATTTCCAAGAGGCACAGGGTAAAGGCCAAAATCTTTCCATTATGGATGTTCGTTTTTCTCGTATGATTAATAGAGTACAGCAATTTGTTATAATGGAACTTAATAAAATTGCAATGATACATCTTTATATTATGGGCCTTACTGATGAAATTGGTAATTTTACTATTTCATTAAATAACCCATCGGCTCAGATAGAGGCACAAGAACTCGACGATTTAACAAAGCGCCTTGCTGCTATGCAAACCGCATTGGCTGACCCAGGAACCGGTATACCAATGATGTCAATACATAAGGCTCTTAAAGAGATTATGAAAATGAGCGATTCCGAAATTAAAGATATGTTCCTTGAAATAAGATTTGAAAAAGCAATGGCCGCAGAATTAGCCGCCACAGCAAATATCATAAAGAAAACAGGAATGTTTGATAATGTTGACCGAATTTATGGAGATTATGAGGCAATGAATGGCGGCGCACAACAGGCACAACAAGGCGAAGGAGAAGACGATGGCCTCGGTGGAGGCGGAGGAGGTGGCCTCGGTGGTGGCATTGGCGGAGATTTAGGCGATGATATGGATATGGATTTAGGTGAACCTGGTACTGAAGAGGGTAGCGACTTAGGTGGAGATACGGGCGAAACCGATATGGGTGGCGCTCCATCTGCTGACGGCGGAGAGCCTTTAATGGAAATTAAGAAAAGAAAACTACCAAACATTTATGAAGTTCGTAAAAATGTAACATCACATAAAGCAATAAAAAGTTTTACACAATGTTATTTTGATTTATTGGCTGAAAACAGTAAAAAGAAAGATGATGTTGTC
>JAGBBI010000282.1 GCA_017938565.1 Clostridia bacterium | reverse complement strand
TAGAAGTAGTGAGTATTAATTGTGTAGCCATCGGCTCTTTCTACTGGGTCAGGTGAATTGTTTACTTGAACTTTGACTAAGTACGATTTAATCTTTATGGTTAAGTCATTTTCTTCGTCGATTGAGAAGGTTCTTTCAACTTCAACTGAGCCAGCACCAAGGTCCTCGCCAAATACTTGTTCAAGTGTTTCGTGTCCGTCATACAGCGACTCGCTTAGATATATCTTAACATTCTTAAGGTCTTTTATTGTGCTTTCGTCGGCTCCGTCTGCTTGTGCTTGTTTAATGGTTTGAATTAAGCCGTCTATTGAAAGTTTTGGAATTATAAGTGAAGCACTTCGTGCGTCTATATTGTTTCCTGAAACCAGAAGATCAATATAGATATTTGCCTCGCGAGTTTTGCTTATGTCAATTATTTGTCCTATTGGAAGCGAGATGCTTAACAATGCGTCTTTTGTTGGGTCAACTTTTCCATTATTGCAAATATTTGTTGTAGTTAAGATTGATGAAACAAATTCGTCATCTGGTATTTGTTCGTAGTCATCACTGTCGGCGTTGTATGAGTAAACGCTTATGCTTAGGTCGATGATGTTTGAGGTAAATCTTGCTTCAACATTTTGGGCGGTGCCCTTTGTTATGTCGTAGGCAAGGGAAGCGTTTTTGCCAAGTAGTAATCCATTTCGGTACCAACCTACGAATGAGTAGTTCGCTCCGATTTCAGAATTTAGGAAAGTGTCAGCACTTACTATGCAAGTGGTGTCTTCGGTTTGAAGAGTAATTCCAAGTGTTTCGTAGGTGTCCTCGGCGTTTCCGGAAATGTCTTCGGCGGTGAACTTTGTTCCGTCGATTGATAGGCTTAGAACGTTTTGTGTTGGAACGAGGTTGTTGTTTCCTGTTCCATCGTATTTTTTAACAAGTGCGTATCTGTCAAGTTGATCGTCAAGTGCGTTAAGTGATAGTGTCTTGTCATAGCACGCAAGTGTTGTTTTGCCCGTTGATAAATCAAGTAGGTACCAACCAACAAATTTCAAGGTTTGTTGATAACTTGCGCCGTCAATTTCGTAGTTATAGATTGATGTTGGTTCGGCGTTTAGTGTGGTTGAGCCTGAAATTTGAGTTTTATATGGGGTCGTGATTACTGTGTCGAAGTGGCTGGTGTAAATTGAAACCTCTCGGGTCTTAGAGTTTTTAGCGTAGAAGGTTACGACGTTTGTATCACCAGTTAGGGCAATATTTGCTGAGTAGGTTATTGAACCTGAGTTAGAGAAGGTCTTAACTGGATATTTAATTTCGTCAGCACCATCTGCACTGTAACCGATTTCGGTAATTGAATAACCAAAGGTTTGTTTGACGGTCATACTGAATGTATAAGTCTTTTGTACCGCTTCGGTTGTGATGTTTAATCCGTGTGATACGCCCATAATTCCTTCTGGAAGAACTCCAAGTGAGCCGTCGGTGTTAACCATTACGGTCAGGCTTGATGCCTTTCCATAAATTGCGTAAACATTTTCTACGGTCTCTGGAAGTGCATTGGATGGGATTAATAATTCTCCCGTCTTTGAACTTCCGGTTTCTAAGCGTTTATCTTCAAGTGGGGTAAGTATTGAACTTCCCTTAGTTGTATAGAAGAAACCTTTTAGTAGGTAAGTTCCGTCATAAAGGGTTGATGGAGCATAAAGTCGGATTGTGTTTTCACCATATGACTCGATGTTTTGAATGTAGCCTGTGGTTGATGAGTAGATGTAATATGGTGTAGTGGCTACGCCCGTTCCGCTGTTTGAGTTCGTTGGAACTTTGCCTTGGTTATAGGCGTTTGCTGTAAGTGCCACAAGATTTGTATTTTGATGTGCGGATGTTGAACCACTGTCAATTAACGATTCAAAGTTGAATTTTCTTGCTGATGAGTAATATCTGGCTTCAACTATGCTTCCGTTTATAATTTTGTCAATTTTACAAGTTGTGTTGCTTGAAACAAATTTGCCATTTAAGTACCAACCTACGAAGTTTTCGGTTGTGCCGGTTAACTTAAATTCAACTGTTGAGGTTGAAGATGAGATTTCGGCTGATGACTTCAATAGTTCATAGGTGTTACCATCGAAGTTGTCGGCGTATTGAGTTGAAACATTCAATTTTCCGTTAACTGGGGTAAGTGTTGTTTTTGCTTTAATTGTTCCAGTTGATGTGGTATTTTGAATTTTTCCGTTTGCAGTTTGCATAAAGGTGAAGTTTAAGCCAATGTCTGATGTATCAACGCTTTCGTAAACGATTACTACCGTTTCACCTGCAAAGTTTGCAAATTCAATATCGACATATCTTGAGGTTCCTTCACGTCGCATTGCACCAACAAGAGTTGAAGATAGGGTGTTTGCTTCGTCGTCATATGCGTAGATTGCGGTTGCTTTTAGTTCACCTGTGCTGGTCGCATAAAGTTTTGCGGTTGTTCCGGCAAGGTCTACTAAGTTAAAGAAACCTGATGGGGTAGTGATTTTTTTACCGTTAAAGGTTGCTGAAATTTCTGATTGATATTGACCGAATTGAGTTAACAATGTCTTGGCCATTGTATCAGCGTCTTCAAAGGTTTGTCCCAAAACTTCTGGGGTTGGGTCAACAATTTGAATTACGGTAAATCCTGAACCATCAGCACCTCCGTCATCGACTATGCTTGCACTTGCTTTATCTGCAAATCTTGCCTCGATTAAAATCTCTTTCGATGGGTCAAGTTTTGTTTGTGGATAATTGTCGTTATATTGAGAGAAGTATGCGACATCGGTTGAAACAAGCACGCCATTTATATACCAACCAATAAATCATGTTGTTTTACCTTGATAGTAAATCATTGGATTTTGCAAGGTTAAGCCTTGATTTTCAAGTGTCTTATTATATCTGAAAATATTATTTCTGATGACTTCTTGTAATTCGTTTGTTTCAACGTAGAATTTAGCAAATTCTACACACGCTTCAATCTGGTCGCCATTTGCAATGGTGTACGAACTATCATTTATGTTGTTTTTGTAGGTTGGGATAGTTGATAGGTCGATGGTTGAAGAGTATAGAAGTTTATCATAGAATTCGGTTGAATATAACGAGAAGCCTAAGTTAATGCTTAAATTCTTTGCTGTGGTTGCTTCAATCTTGGTTAATCCGGTAATGGTTCTTTCTTGTACAACTGGGTCATTATTTATTCGGAATTGTTTCCAGATAATGGTTGTATTTATGACGCCATTTGAGTAGATTGGACGAATGTCAACTTGTGTATCAGGAGTTGTTTCGTTCATATTGATGCTGTATGCAAGTACGTCGTTATCCTCGGCATCTTTTGTATAGAAGTTGAAGTTCTCAAGTTGATAGCCAGGACCGATATTTGCGATAAGGGTTGAGGTTATACCAACTGGAATTCGGTTGAAGGTGTAGTCATAACTTGCACTTAAATCTTTTCCGGTTTCGATTGAAAGGCTTGCGTGTTCGGTATCGGTTACAAGTTCAACGAATGGAAGTATTTCGTATACTGCGTCAATTCTTCCGTCAAGTAATCGATTAGACTCCCAAACTGCGTTTGTCGCAATTAGTTTAGCGGAACTTCCACCAACCTCGTACCAACCTACAAACTTATAGGTGTGTTCGGTTGTGTAAACGTACTCTGGGGCTACAAGGGTTATAACTGACCTTGCTCCATATTCGTACGCTGGGTAACCGGTGTTGGTTGGGCAGTAGTTGCCGGTAGTTTCATCGTCAAAACCATAATATTGAAGCATTATGGTATTTCCAACGTCTTCTTGCTTTTTACCGTCAATGTATCTTGAACCGTCTGGACCATAATTTAGGGCTATGCCATTTGACTCTTTCATTATTCCTGAAAGTAGGTCGTCAAGTAAGTCTTTATAGGTCTCGACTGATGCAAAACTGAATGGTGTTTTCTCGATGTGTCCGTCATAGGTGTTATTCATTATGAAAGTATTTATTTGTAAAGTTGCACGTTTGTTTTCGTAGTAGGCAACGGCTAGATGCGCTAGGTCGCCAGTCTTTATGTCAATTACGGTGTCTCCGTTATCGTCCAAAGCGGTAAGTTCTTTGTTTCCGTCCAAATACCAACCGTCAAGGAAGTCGTCTTGGTTGACACCTATTGCACGCATTGACACGCTTGTGCCTTCTTTAAAGTATCCGAAGATGTAATAGAATTTATTTGATGGGTCGTAACTTACTTGTATGCTTTGCATAAATTCGTCTACGCCTTTGTAGTGGCTTGACGATGAAATTACATTTCCATCTGGGTCGGTAGTTTCGATTGTAGTTTCGATTTCGCCCGGAATGTAGTTGGTTGTTCCATCTGCGTGTACTTCAATTTTGTTTTTGTTAATAATTGAGTCTGGGTCTACGGTTTTCCAACAGTTGATGTAATAGTTGAAGACATCTTTGTGGTCTTTGTCAAGAGAGTTATATATCTTAAATACAACAATAACGGCGGTTTCGGTTTTTAATACGAAGTTGTTGATGTCTTTTGTTGTATCGTTATTTAACTCGTCTTTTGTGTGCGTTAGATTTGTTATGTTCATTCGGATTGTTCGGGTTGCGATTGCGTTTACAAGTTCGCTTGATGTGTTGGTCTCGATTGTTGTACCAACGGTCTGAACATTTTTTGCTTCCTCTGATGCGTAATCAAATCTTACTGCGTCAGCAATTAGGTCAGGGTTAAGTGTTGGAACTTGAACTCCGTCTTTGTTGGTTTCGGTGATTACATTTCCGTTGCTGTCGTAGGCTTGTACCTTGTGGTAGTTGTTTTCGATTGAACTGAACGCTTTGCCTGCAAGTGGGGTAACACTTACGTCAATGTTTGTTCCGGTATCGAAGTAACCATTTACGGTGATTGTGCCGTCGACGTTTTTGGTGTATGTTAATGCACGTCCGAATGAGTCGTGTGTTTGATTGATTGATACCTTTACATCGGATGGGTTATAGGTGAATGACCAATATTCGAAGGTTCGGTATACAGCAATCAATGTTGTGTTAGATCGCATTGCAATCATTCCTGAGTAGTAATCGTCGCCAATCAGTGTCATATTTTCAAAGTCGCTTGAAATATTTGTGTCTGCTTGGTTTGAGAAATACCAGCCAGCAAATCTTATGTTGTAATAATTTCCATCGGTAAGTTGAACGGTGGTGTAGTCATAGCCGTTAGTGTTAAGGTCGGTAAACAATGGATTTTGTGCTCCTATGTTATCTAACCTTTGGGCTTTGACAGTGAACATCGTATCAATTGCCATTGTCATTGTTTTGTATTGTCCGTTTGCGTTGTAAAGTTTGCCTTCGTCTTTGGTGTTATAGTAACTTAAGTCTTTTGCGTTATCGGTGAATTTTTGGTAAACGTAGATATATTCTTTATATGCGTTATATTCATCGGAGTTTAGTGCAAAAATCTTATCATCAACCATTTTCCCTATGTCGGTGCCATATTTTGAGAAGTAGGTTGTGTATAGTTCATATAATACATCGGCTTCTACGGTTACGTCGGTGTCAAGTACGGTGATGTCATCTCGTCCAACTCCGGCGAAGAACTCGTAGAACTTAATGAAGTTCTCTTTGTCGGCTTCCTCGGTGTTATTTGGGTCGCTGTACTCGATTGGAGTCAGTGTTTCGTAACCTGCTGGGGAAGACTCGTCTTCATCTGCGGTTGTTGGGTCATCGGTTGTACTTTCTTTGTAGTTGATTAATGCCGATTGAAGGTCAAGTGAGAATACAACTATTGAACTGAATTTCAAAATGTTTAACGCTCCACTTTGCGAGAAGTTTTCTTGACTTATAAGTCTTAGTTCCTCGGTAAGTGTGGTGTATGCCAAGTAGCACTCTAGATATTTATTCATTAGAGTTAATGCGTGATTGGTATCCCAGTTCGCGTTTTGGTAATCATTTCTGAAATAGGTTCGTTTTACGTTTTCGCTTAGGTGGTTATAGATAATTCTGAAGCCTGATGGGTTAGTGCTTAACAACTCGGCAAGTTCTTCTGCATACATACCGATATCGGCTGAGATGTTTACGAACTTTTCGTAGCCGTATTTTGCTTCAACCAAATAACTTTGAGCGAATTCGTAGATGCGGTTAAAGGTTAATTCATTTTCACTTCCGTTTATACCATCGTTTTTGAAGATATTTAAAGTGTCAAGGTCGTAAAGATATGCACTTTCGCTTTCTGCGGTTCCGTATTTTTCTTCAAACTTAGTTGCCCAAGTGCTATTCTTAACAAGTCGTGCGTTTCCAAAGTAGGTGTTTGCAAGTTCAACCAAGCGGTAAACTGCGAACTCGTAAAGGATATCGCAATGTTCGATAAGTTCTGCATTTTGGTCTGGGTTTGAAACTTCTACGGCGTTCCAAATTCTTTTTGCACTTAGAAGTGTTTCGCTTGAGTTTCCAACCGGAGTTGAAAGGTAGTTGCGGAATGGTGCATTGGTTAGGCACTCAAGATAAGATGCTTCGTCATCAAATGGGGTTGAGCCATTGCCATAACCAAATAATTGTTTAATGGCATCACTTACGTTTGTAAATCGTAGGTCTGGGTTTGTGATTGAAACTAGGCTTCTTACGGTATTTAGTATGAAACTTGAAAGGACTGAACCTTCTCCGCCGGCTTCAACTGCGTTTCGTTTGTCTGAGTAACTTGTATAGAAACTGTTTAGTACACTTGTTGCACTTGTGTAGGTCGCAAGTTTTGTTGAGTTGAAGTCTTCGCTGGTTATGTCAAGTTTTCGTGTCAAATATAGTCGGTAATATTCGTCTCCGCCAAAGGTGTCAAGTTCGGCACGAAGTGTTGCAACTTCCATATCTGGAAGTACAGTCTCCATAAATTCACGGAATTGCTTTGTATATTTTGTATATAACTCTAGGGTGCTTTTTGATACCTTTAGTTGTTGATTAGTAGATGAGACATTGCCTCTTTGAACTAAGATGTTTGTGTGGACATCCATCTTTGTGTAGGCGTCTTCGTTGAATTCAATTCCGCCGTAGGTCATAAAGCCTTGTTTTAATTGAGCAGGGTCGGCGTTATTTGAAATGAATGACTTATAAATTGGACGACCGGCAATGGTGTAGTTATATGATGTTCGACCTTCTTCGACAAATGTGTAGAAGTTCTCGGCATCAAAGCCGTGTGTTACATCGCCTGCGTTAAAGTCATCGCCAAGTACGTAGCCTATGCAATATGCCTTGCCATTGTTATCAATTCTTGTAGTGTAGAATGAGTGGTTTGACTTATTGTAATAGGTTATACCTGCAGGAAGAACATCTTCGATGTATGGTGAGTAGTTATTGAATGTGAAGATTTGTTCAAACTCGCCATTTGCGTTTATAAGTTCGATATCTTTTGCAAATTTTTGGTCATCTTCATAAGTTAAAGCACCAAACTCTGAAATGAATTCGTTGCCATCGTTTAATTGATACAAGTTCTTAAAACTGTCTGAGTCTACTTCGGTTGTATCAAAGATGATACTGTCGCCACGTTGTTGTTGCGTCATATGGTCGCTGTACTCGTTGTCAAGGTCTCGGTTGAAGGTTACGAGATATGCGTAATACAAACTTTCATAATATTTTTCTTCGGTGTTGTAGTTTTTAGCATTCTCGGAAATGAATTCTTCTGATGGGAAGAATAGTGGGGTCAGCGTGTAATATGGGTTTGTTGTGTAACTTGCAGATATTTTGCAATTTGCGTTACAACTTACAACTATTAGTAGCGTTGTATCGGTGTCGATGTGTATGCCTTTATTTACGTAACTTACTGGAAGTACTTTGCCCGGTTGATAATTCTTGTCGCTTAGTGCGATTGACATACCTCTTTCGCTTATTGGCTCTTTTATTTGAAGTTCGCCATCAACCGTTCCTGTTCGATATGCATATTTTTGGTTTAATGCAGAAAGGTAGGTGTAGTCGGCTACGTTATAGTCTCCGCTTGACCTTACAAGGCTTCGGATATTAATTTCTTCTTCGCCGGCGGAGTAGTATAAAAATCCGTCTCCATCATCAGCAAATGCGGTAAATCCAGTCAAGTTTCCATTAGCGTCAAGGAATTTCACGTTTCCAACTGCGGTAATTATTTCGCCGTTGCTGTCAGCGAATTGACCTAGGTTAATTGAATCGTTGTATGCCATAAACTTTAGGCTTAATCCTGGGTCGGTTGAGTAAACGGTTTTTGTTTTATTCTTTGCCGTTCTTCCGGCGGTTAGGTTATTAAATTCTTCGCCGTCAAGGTAGGTTAGTGTAAATGCGTAATAGTCAATATCGTCTACGGTTATTACTGCCTTGTTCGCAAGTTCGGAAATCTTTTGAGTTTTAAAGTTCTGTTCAAACATATACGACGTGAAGTCGTAGTTCTCAAGGTTAAATCGACCGGTTCCGTTCTTGGTTATTTCGTAGTACTTGCCACGATAATTTATATACCAACTAACTTTTTGTGCATCAAAACTTTGTGTTGTGTTTTGGTCAACCTCGCAATATACTGTGCCTCTCTCGGCCTCTTCGCCCTTTGATTTGTGGTATGCAACGCTGTATGAGTAAAGGGTTGCAGTTGACTCGACGTTATTTTTAACAATGGTTACGTTCTCTTTGGTCTTTGGAATAAGTTCGCCGTTGATTGAGTATTCCATTTCGATGTTACCAAATCTTACGGTGTCAACTCCGTTACCGCCGTTGATTTTAAATCCGTCGGCGTTGGTGATAATTGCTTTATCGTTATCTTCGTAGTTGAAGTAGTACATATTTTCAACCTTGATTGTGCTGTTTTCGTTATTGTCAGCAAATACAAGAGTATAGTAACTTTCAACGAATTTTGCTACGATGTAGATATTATCACGAAGTTGATTTATTCGAAGAGTGTTTCCATCAACGATGTATGCACCTTCATCGCAAATTCGGTAGATTTTGCCGTTGTGCATATAAACTTCGGTAGAGAAGTTGTTGATTGTTGCCTTTAACTGATATGAACGAGCGTTTTCGTCTTCGGTTGTCTTATTTAGGTCGTCTTTCATATTAAGTTTTACAAGAGCAAGACTTCGAGTGTTTTCCTCGGCGTCATCAACGTAAGTCATATAGTACAACTTATCATCGTCAAGGTTGTAGTATAAGATGTTACTGTCAATTTCTTCGCCATTTCGGTTCTTTACGATAACTCCAATGTCTTTTAAACTGAACTCGCCCGTTGTGAAGGTGTAATATTTATGTTCGTCGAACAATGCTGTTATGTAAGGTAAAACCGTTCCGTCTGCGTTGTAAAGTTTATCTTTTGAGTAGTTTGCATAGGTGTATGCAAGTTTAATTGGGGTACTTTCGGTTACCGTCATTATTGATGTGTTGGTAACTGTTTGAACTTCCTCTACTTTTGTTGACGCTGAACCAAGTGGGTTTAGAATCTCGTGGAAGCAAGTTACGTTGTAGTAATATCCACTTCCGTCGCTTGTGATTTGTGCCTTTGAAACTGAATAGTTGAATTCGGTTACATAGGTAACTCCAAGTGGGTTTTTATGATTAGGGTTATTATCGACAGAAGGAAGACCGTCAGCAATGCCTTTACCGCCGTATAGTTCGCGGTAAGTTGCACTTCCTTCAAGTGTGATTTGGTCAATGAATGCATTGATTTCTTCTGCTGAAAGTTTTCTTTCACTTAAACTTTCTTGGTCAACGAAGAAACTTACAGTTGCGGATATTGTTGAGTCTTTGTTAACTGTGAAATCAATGCTCATTGCAAGGTTGCCACTTTCAGAATAGAAGAATTCAACGGTAAGTCCAGCGTAAAGTTTCCCATCGTTATACAAAAGTCCAATAGTAATATCGTTTGTTTCTTTGCCGAAGGTGATTGGGTTAAGTATAGTTCCTAAGGTAATTATCTTGTTGTAATCACCTCGACCGGTGATTGTCGCCGATTGTTCGGTTTGTTTCCAGTCTATTTGCCCAATTTCGTTTAAGTTGATATCTTTAATTTTTATATTTTGTGCATCGTCATTAACCACAAGTTGGTCAGAAGGAATAGTTTTAATGTAATCTCCATCGCTGAATTTTGAAAGATATCTGCCTTTTGAATCTTTTGCAAAGCCCGAACTTTCGCCTGCACTGATTGGTGTATAAATGGTTAAGCCATTTTCTTCTTTAGTGCCGAAGTTGTATTTTTGCTCGTTTGATTCAAGGGTGAATTGAGTTTGGCTGAATAATGAATATTCTTTGCCGTTGTCGATGAAGTTTACGTAAGCCGATGGCACTTGGAAGGTTCGGTTAAAGTCGTAGTAGTAATTATTCTTTGTGCTTTCGGTTTCGCCTTTGAATACTTGGTAAGAGTAAATCAAAATATCGTCAATGTCGTTATCGTCGGCGTCGGTGCCTGGGGCTTGAGGATTGATGATATGACTTTTATTTCCAACCTCGTAATAATTGCGGGTTTCGATGTCGTACTCTATGTCGACAAGGCGTCCGTTAATTTTTGCGTAGGTTAGGAAGGTTCCTGCATATAAATTCTCGATTGACTCTGGAAGGGTCTCTGGCATTCCGTTTGCGTCTTTTAAGAAGTTTGGATCGCCGTTGGCTTTATAGTCTTCGACGATTTGGTATTTATCTCCAACTAAGACAACGTCTTTGATTTCATCGGAGTAAGATTTTCCATCACTGCTTTCAATTTTGATGTCTTCGCCGTTTTTGTCTTTCATTATTACATATTCGTCGGTTGCTTCGTTATAGTAAGCGAAGTACCAACCTTCAAAGCGGTATCCGTCATCGGCTACGGCTTGAAGTTGAATAATTGTGTGGCGGTCGAAGTTTTGAGTTAGTGATTTGTCTTCCATTCCGGTGTAGTAGGTGTCGCTTGAGATGTACCATGAACCGTCAATACCATCGTTGCCTTCAACTTCGATATAGTTTGCTTCTTTTATAATCTCTCTTGCGAAGTTCTCGCCGTTTGCTTGTTTTTCAAGGGATAGGGTTGAACTTGCTACCGTTATATAGAAGTAGTATACCGAACCATTTCCGTTGTTTAATGTTAGTAGGGAGCCCTTTCTTGTTGCATGTTGGTCGTCGAATGATTCAAGGTCGCCATTCTCGGTCCTTACCACAAATCGAAGTATGTCTTTATTGAAGTATAAGTAGTTATCTCCGTTTAGACTTATTGCAGGAATTGCTTCGATTGTTACGTTCAAAACGCTTCCTTCAACTGTAATGTCAACAGTGGTAGAACTTAGGGCATTTACACTTGCGAATACATCGAAGAATACTCCGGTCTTGACTGCCGTCATTAATGCATTATCAGAATTCGCTGTGATATTTTTAGTTGTGTAGATTTGCGAGATGAACTCTTCATTTTGAACATCAAGTTTTACGGTCTTTGCGTTATTGGTGCGGTCAAGTTTTGCCGAACTATGTGAAATTTGAGCGTTTGAGTAACCTGCGTTGAATAGGTAGGTTACTGGGTTCATATAGTAAACGAAGTATTCAAGGTTATTAAGTTCGTCAAATACAGGAGCCAATAATTTTCTGACGCTTTCGCTTGTTGTTTCGGTGTAAAGAGTTAGAGCGAATGAGAATAATTGAGAACTTGATGTAAATTCTGGGTTCATTGTTAGGAAGGTATTTGGAATTATATATTCATTTGGAATATCGTGGGTTCCTGCCTCGGTGATGTCATACAATACTGAGATAGTATTATATGCACTTGGTGATAGGTTAGCAAACAAATTATCTAATGAATAATATTTTCCATCATTATCAAGCAAGAAGAAGTATCTTCCGTTTGAGTAATGAATAGGGTAAAGCGTCTTTTTGTCGCTTCGGTCGGTTAGTGAATATAGGTAGTAGGTAAAGGCGTTTTCTTTTCCAACCTTTGTTACGCCAAAGTTTACACCTGGGACATTCATAACAGAAATTTCTTCGCCATATGCTAGGTCGGTGTATGCAACGTTTAAGTCGTTTCGTCCAAGTTCGCTTTCAACCATATATGGATAGAATGGGTTGTTGCGGTCGATGTCTTCACCATTGAAGTAGTTTGTTCGTCCATCGGTTGGTATGTAGTCCTTGAACATTTGTAAAACTTCTTCTTGAACACGCAAAGTTAAATTGTCGAATTGTTCAGGGGTGAATTTTACAAGTTCGTATTTTGCGGTTTCGTCATTCCAAACTGCGGTGTAAGCGTTTGATGTTACGCCCGATTTTGCAACGTATTTTTTGACGATATTGCCGTCAGCGTCTTGAACATCTTCAAGGGAAACGCCGGTGTAACCAGACTCGTCGTGAGCGAAAAGTGTTCCGGTGTAAACGCTTGTTTGAAGTCTTCCTGATTCATAGCCACGTTTTGCACCTTTTTCAACGTATTTTGGAACGATAAAGGTCTTGTTGGTGTTTTCTCCAGTAATTATTTCAAATTGTTGATATTCGGTAGTGAATATGAAGTTGTCAATGTTCATCTCCTCGTAAGTATAGGTTAGGTTTGTTTTGCCGTCGGTTGTCTGTGATGAGCCGGTTGAGGAGTATTCGATGAAGTGAATATCATCGGAACTTTGTTCAATCTTTTCAAGGTCGCCCTCTACACGAACACCATCTTTGTAATAGGTCGTGATTGTTCCGCCTTGGTTTGAGCCTCCGTCAATTACTCTTGACTCTAAGGTTACCGAGTAAACTCTTTCGTATACTGGGTAGAATACATAGTATTCGGCTAGGTTACTGGTAAATGTGAAGGTTGATGAGTTTGCATTCTCGAAGGTTACATCGGAGTTTTTATACATTACTTCGGAATTGTATCTTGTGAATGCTTGCCATTCTTTGAAGCGGTAAACAACTGAGTTTAGTCCGTCCGAGATTGTGATTGTTGGATTTGTTACTAAGATTACTTCTTCAACACCAATCATAAAGTAACTGCTGTTTGCAAGGTAGGCGTTTTTGATGGTGTATGGAAGGGCACTGTAAAATCCTTGATAATTTTTTGCATTTTCGTTTATTGATTTTATTGTTGTGCGGTAAGCACTTGTTGTTCCCGATACGACAAGTTGACCGTATTCGGTTACTGCGTTTTTGTCGATGTTTTGAACGCTTTGACAAATTTGGTCAACCGAGCATTCGCTGGTTAAGACTATTGAACCATCGGCGTTCATTTGGTAGGTGTGAATGTCGATTGTTCCGGCGTTCTCAATTTTGTTATAGTCGCTTGTCCAGTAGTTGTAGTCGGCGTGGTAAATTGGGTTTAAGTTAATGTCGTAAACTACTTCGTACCAGCAACCATCGATTACGTTATAGCGGTAATGCGATTGTGTAAGTTTATCAACTAAGTTATTCGTGCTGTTGAAGTTGGTGTTGATTAACTCACGAAGTTTGGTAACGCCGGTATCTGCTGACCATGTTTCGTCAAATGCGTATGGCATAAAGTGGTTCATTATGTTGTTTGTGTATACATAATATGGAGCAGAAACGTTTCCGTTTCGATATAAGATGTCGCCAGAGGCATTTGTTAATTTAACTTTTTCAAAGAACACGGTGAATGTTGAACCGCCATCGTTGTGTGCAATTACCTTTGTGTAATCAAATGGGTTTGCGTTGGTTGGGATTGACATAAATGGGGTAGCATAGTGAAGATAGTACAATCCGCAATTTTGTGAGTATTTTGTATATTCAGAGCCATAAGTTTCACGGTATCTGACGTTGTTTATGTCGTTCAATAATGGGTTGTTGGTTACCGTAAAGTAGTAGGTTGTTCCATTGATTTCAACTGAGTAGTTATCTGAATTAACATTTGTTTGATATACGTCAAGTCCCGAGCCTAAGGTGCCAATCGTTTGTGATTGGTCGCCCAAAAGCACCATTGGTGTGTCGTAGAACATATATTTTGAAATGAAACTTGAATCGGTGTAGTCGGAATAGTGTTGTCCGTTCTCCCAGTTTACAAACTCATAGGTCATTATGGTTTGAACATCTCGGCTTGAAAGGATAACTTCTCCCGAGTCTTTAACATATGACGACGAGCCAATTCCACTGCTTGCCAAGTTGTAGCGGTCTGATGAATATAAGTATTCGGCATTAAGTTTGTTGGTGATTGCGATAACCTCGGTTGGGTAGTTGTTTAAGTCGATGTTGGTTTCGGTATCTTTAAATGCGTAGGTTTGATGTTCGGTCGAGATTTTTGTTCCCTCTTGCATTTTTACGTAGTTTGCAAGTTCTACGCTGAATACCTTTTCAATGTCAAGTGCCAAATATACAACGCTTTGGTCGTTAATTTTATGACGGACACTGAAGGTGATTACTGTGTTTGGATAAGGTGCACCATCTAAAATCTTTACACCTGGTAAGCCGTACTTAGTGATTTCGGTTGAACTGTAATCGATTTTGTAGTAGGTTGATTTGTCAACCAAGAAACCGGTGTTAGTTGCACTTTGTTGAGTTACACTTTGAACGGCGGTGAAACTTGGGTAGATGATTGGGGTGGTGCTTGTCATTATACTTTTGCCAAGTAGGTCAATTTGTTGATTTGACTCGGCAGATTTTGCGGTTCTTATATAACCCGTTGTTTGATAGGTCTTTGTGGTTACTGTTTGGGTTAGGGCAAGACGCTCGGTGTTATCGTCGCTGAAGCCGTAGTATAATTTATCGAAGTTAGCCGTTCTTGATGTTGTTGTATTCAAGAACTTTCCGGTTTGTTCGTTATAGGCGTAAACACCTGCATAATAAACTTTGTTTGTTGTTTCATCAAGGTAACTTGTTTCGACTAAGTGGTTATAGTCGTAAACTACTACATCTCCGTCGACCTTGCCGGTACTCTTGATATAAATTCCGCCAAGAGTTTCGTCTACTACGTAGTAATAGAAACTTCCGTCGCTTGCAAGGTAGTTATAGATGTCATCTGAGCCTGATTTATAGCCACTTGGGTAATAGTAAGTTACGTTTATTTCTTCATCTTCGATTAGGTTTTCTTCACTTAGAAGTCCGACATTATTAAAGGTGTAAACCTTTTCAAGAATTGCGATTTTTTCGCCCTTTGATACGATGTGGGTTGTTCCGCTGATTGGGTTAGTGAAAGTATAAACAACCTTTAACCCGTCAACACCACGAGCGTTTCCGGTACTGTCGTATACGACTTTTTCGGTGGTGTTTTGTGCGGTGTAGATATCTGATTTGGTATCTGTTGTGAATAGTGGGCAAATTGTTTGAGTTTCGTTATAACTTAATCGGTAAGCCTTTTTGTAGTCGTAGTTTTCACGAAGCACTACGTTAGCACCCGTTAGGTCAAGTTTTTCAAACTCGTAATAGATTGGGTTGATTACTGCCATTTCAAAGGCTTCGTTATAAATGTCAAGTCCAGCGATTTCGTTTGAATGAATGTATTCGTGTTTAAGGTTTGTGCCTTCTTGAAGTGCTTTACCAACCTTTGTTGTGTAATGGTATTGGATAAGATTTCCGTGATAACGATTGAAATATTCACTTGATGTAAGTGGGGTGTCTTGGTCGGCGTCATAGGTGAATATTGCGTCAACTTCTTCCATAAGTGCAAAGTCTTCGCCAAGTTCGCTTGTTAGGTCGTCGATATAGGTCTTTGAAATTACTAAGTTGAAGAAGTTTTCAGCGTCTGGCTCTTCGTCATCGGTGCGATAAAATCTTCCGTCAAGGGTATAGAACCTTGCTGTTTGTGTTACGCCCTCTGCGTCAAGATATGCGTAGGTTTGAAGCATTGCGTTGTAGTTATATCTTAGATATACATCGTATTCGCCCGGTTCAACTTCGCTTTCAAGGGTGTGAACTAAGTTGTCGTAGGTTGCAAAGATTGTTTCATCAATTATGTAGTTAATTGATGTTGGAAGATGAAGTTCAACGATTGAGTGGAAGTTGGCTTTTACGGTAAAGAATTCTAGGTCAGATTGTTCGTAAAGTTTTGTATAGCCTTCGCCACCGATAAATCCTGTTTCGTCCCAAACACCAAGTTTGTCTTCGTCGAAGTATTTTGTGGTGTTTGAAAGAATGATTGTATTTTTGTGGTCGAAGATGTTAAGTGTTCCATCATAGATTGGGTTGAACACGAATTGAGAAAGGTTGATGGTTTGAGTTGTTACAACTTCGTCGGCTTTTGCGTCGGACTCTTTTGCAATTAAGCGGTATAGGTAATAGTGATGTCCGTTTTCTTCGACTGGTTGTCCAGCAGTTAATACGTCAACGCTTTCTTTAAGTTTTCCGTCTTCGTCAAACCACGAGCGGAAGTCCTCTCTTAAGTTTCCGTCTTCGTCAAAAAGCATAAGTTGAGCAACGGTATTTGAACTTGGAAGTAGGTCGTAACCGGTATATCCGATTGTGAAGCCGTGTTCGTCTTTGATTGCTTTAAACTCTCCTGAGGTTAGGAAGCGGGTTATGAACTCGGTCGTGCAGATGTGTTTACCATCGGCACCTAAGGTGTTTCCAAGACTTTGAGTTAGAAGTGTTCCGTCTGGGTTTCCGTCTGGGTCGGTGTAGATTATTTCTTCGTTTGTGAAGTCTACGCCGTCGTATATTGTTACGTAATAGATTTCGGTATCGACTTGAACATTCTCTTTAATCTCTTCACCGGTGGCTGGGTCAATCATTGGCTCGCCTGTTACTGGGTCAAGTTTGGTTTGAAGTTCATATACTGGACGCTCTCTTTCTTCTTCGTGAGTTAGATAGGTAATGTTTTCTGGGTCTTTTACCAAGTAAAGGGTTTCTGGGATCCAGTAGTTTACCATATCAACTGGGATTGCGTCGTTTATGTTTCGACCTTGTTTGAAGTAGATGTCGTTATATTTTATGAATTGGTTGATTGAAGCATATGGAACTGGTCGGAAGGTAGTTTTGTCGATAAATGCCGAAATTAGGGTTGCCGAGTTGCCGTATAGTTCATTATTATATACTGTTGCGTGTTCGGCTTTTCCGGTGTATGCGTAATATTGTTTTTGGTCTTTGAAATAATACTCGCCCTTAACTTCAACAATTTCTGCAAATACCTTAGTTACATTATCGTAATAATATGACTTGTCAATGGTACGTCCCGAGTAAATCTTGCCATCGGCTGGGTTGAAGTAAACCGGAACAGGCTCGTCAATTCCGTCGTCTGGAAGGTCGTACATTAAATCGTAGTGAACTGATGAGTAGAAGATGTCGGTTGAGTTATCTTTGTATGCCGTTGTAAAGGTTACGCCGTTATCGGTTGAGTAACTGTATGAGCCAACCTTGATTGTTTCTTTGTCGTAATATACGCCGTCTACTAATACTGCCTCGTGGAAGGCGTTGTCTTGTGTGTTTTGATATGCAAGTTTTGACATATCGGTGAAGTAGGCAAGAATTTCTCCGGTTTCTTTATCTTTCAAGCGGTATACAACAGTTGAGTCGTTCCCGTTTGTTGAGTAAACCACGTCGTAGGTATATCCGCCAGCGATTGCTCCGGTTAGGTCGCTTGTTGCTGGGCCGGTAACGGTTTTGGTGTCGGTGCTTAGTACCAAACTTAATTGACTGCTTGGTATTTCGGTACCGAACTTGCCGGTCTTTTCATCGTAGTCGGTGAATAGGGCGGTTGTTCCGTCGGTCTTTCTTGCAACATAGTAAACCGAAGTTGATGTGTCTGGGTTTATTACCGTTATTACTTGAAGAACCTTTGCACGATTTAAGTCGTCAATGGTAACTACGTTTTTGGTGTACTCGGTCTTAGTTCCGCCAAGTGGGGTATAGGTGTATGAGGTCTCGAAATAGGTCGAGTTCTTTGTTACCTGTTCTTGAGAGATTAATACGTTGAAGCCAGTTGATAAATCTACTGGTTTGAAATAGTAGTAGGTATTGTTTGCAATCTCTTCGCCCATCAATTTGTGGAAGTAATATAGTTCGTTATATAGTCTTGCGTATTGGGTCATCAATTCGTTTTGAAGGTCTAGGTTTGTGTTGATTATACGCATCATATTTTTGATTAAATCACCACGAATGATTGAAGAATTCAATTTGGTTGCACGAGCGAACAAGTCTTTTACATCGCCTATGGTCAAAAGTGATGCTTGAACCGGTGATGTTAAAAGTTTTTCATAGAAGTTTGAAAGTTGTCCAAAGTACAACACATCTTCGCCTTGAATGGTCTCACCAAGAACGGTTGTCATATAGGTGTTCATTCTTGTCTCGAATGCGTTTGGCGTAGTTTCAACTCGGTAAGAGATTGTTTCAAGGTCGTAATAAAGGTAAATATCACGAGTTACTTCAACGAAGGTATCGTTTGCGGTATTGGTAATGTCAAATATCAATTTTCCATCATGTGTTTGACCGTTTGATATTGGTTTGTAGGTATAGATAAATGATGGATTTCCTGTTATATCAAATTTAATCTTTTTGTTTTCGGTCTCAACGCCTGAGATATAGCGGTAGGCGATTGGTTTTGCGTTTTGATCGAAGATTATTTCGTAATAGTATTTTGTCTTAAGTGCGGTTGCATAACTTTCCAACAAAACAATCATTTCGGCTTGAGTGATGCCGTCTCCGCCAGCGACTGCGTTGCTTTCGGTCGTTTTGGTTAGGTCTTGAGTGAAGTCGGTGCGGTAGGCGTATACGAATGGAGAGGTTAGGTTCTCTTTGAACTCTGACTTGAACTTTTCGGTTGATGTATCGATGGTGGTTAGTTTTGTTCCGTCTAGAAGATTTAAGCCAACAACCTCACGCTTGATTGTTTCTTCGTCGGTGTCTGGGTCGGTTGTGATTGCATAACTGTATGACTTATAAAGTGTTAGGCTTGCGTTTTGACCCATAAATGAGTATTTAATTGCAACTGCTGAACTTAGTAAATCACTTACGTAAGCGTTTGCAACAACTGACGAGGTTGAATCGGTTTTGTGTGCGGTGAATGGGGTAGACTTTATAAGTTCAACTCCGTCTTTGTCTTTAATTGTCAAACTTTGTTTGTCTTCTGGAAGACGGTTGGTAAGTTCGACTTCGTTGTTGTTTTCGTTCGTTGTTACCGTTACTGGAATTAACTCGGTTGAAGAACTCTTTATTTTGTAGATAATGTAGTTATCTTTTAATCGGTGTTCTATTGCAAGGGTTGTTTCTGGTTTTTCGGTGTCTCCGTTATTCAAAATAAAGATTGTGCTTGCGGTTTGGTCAACTCCGGTATAGGTGAAGGTTTCTCCGTTTGGTAGGAAGGTTGTGTAGGTATCGTTTGAGGTGTACTCGTCAAATATAATTCTTTGAGAGGAAACCGAAGTTTTATTTGGGTTGATGGTTGGCATATATTCGATGTCGTTCTTTGCAATTCTGATGGTTGACTCGGTTGAGTAAAGTTGTGGGATTGTTAGGTAGGTGTTTGTGCCATCTGCATTGGTGCGAACATATCTTCCGTTAGAGAAAGTGAAGACATCGCTTGTAGCGTGTGTGAAGGTAAATGTTCCATCATTTTCTGGGTCGTGGCCGGTTGAAATGATAATTCTTGAAACGGCTACGTTTGCGTTTTTGTCCTCTTTAACTCTTACTGTATAGCGGTTGAAGTTTGTATTTAAGGTTGCAAATGCGTTGTTTTCAACTACTCCAGAAAGTATTCCGGTTTGGTTCATTTCTTGCATTGATGCGTATTTACCAATTCGGGTTACTTCGTTTGATGTAATGGTTTTTGCAATTTCGGCTTCAAATAAGAAGGTTGTAGTTTGTGTGGTTTTTACGCCGTCATTGTTG
>JAGBBI010000006.1 GCA_017938565.1 Clostridia bacterium | reverse complement strand
TTTGATAAATCTTTTGAAACTTTTCATTATCGTTTTCACTAATGTCCTCGTCAACATACTTTAACGATGTTATTTATAGATATTCTTTAAGACAAGCAATTGACGACCGAATTGTAAAAAACATTAACTATGTTGACGAGGACATTAGTGAAAACGATAATGAAAAGTTTCAAAAGATTTATCAAAATCACATAAAAAATAAAAATAAATACACCTCGATAAAGCCGATTTCTATAATCGTAACCGCAGATATTCAGTCTGCCAAGAATCTTGAAGAGGATTTTGTAGATTTCTTAACATCATTTACTAATAGAGACAGGTCCGAAATTGAAAGAGAGATTTTAATTGTGACCTCTCATAAGGACCATAAAAATAATATTCCAATACTACAAACTGTTGATGAAAAAGATAATCGTGTAGAGTGGATTATTTCTGTCTCTATGCTAACTGAAGGTTGGGACGTCAAAAACGTGTTTCAAATTGTGCCCTGGGAAGATAGAGCGTTTAATTCAAAACTTCTAATTTCTCAGGTCTTGGGAAGAGGGTTACGAATTCCAGAATCTCTTAAAATGCAGCCTTCGGTAAGAGTATTTAATCACTCTTCTTGGGGTAAGAATATTAGAAAAATTGTAGACGAGGTATTGGAAAATGAAGCAATACTTCCAAGTCGTGTAATCTTAGAAGGAGACCGCGCAAAGCATAATTTTACTTTACACAAATTAGACTATGATAAAGTAGAAACGCAAAAGTTTAATGAAAACTATGACAAAACAGAAACTTTTGATATAAGCAAGCCATTGACACTTGTTACCCAAGAAGAAAAAATTTCACGTTCTGTTACATATTTAGATGCCAAAAATAGAACAGAAGATATAGAATATGAAATTTTAAAAGAAACAAAAACAGTTGAAGAAGTGGCTACGGCTATAATAAATCAATATCGTAGTAGAAAAAACGAAGCGCGTATTCGAAATTTGTCTAATGAGTTGATTTTTAATAACGGCGAAACCGAAATGGATAAATTGCCGACATATCAAGAAATAGTTGATTTTATCAAAAAATCAATGAAAGAAGCCAATATTAACGGTAATAGGTTAACTGCGGTCAATATTGAAAAAATCAATGGTAAATTCACGGGATTGCTGCGTAAAAAGCGCACTTCAGCAGGTTTTGAAAACAAAGTAAAATCTCCTGAAGAAATATCTACAATAAAACTTGATAAATCATCAATAAGGTTTTCATCTTTAAAAAATGGTATTGTTGTATATTATAGTAATGACTATAAAAATGAATTGCTTGATGAAGAAGTTGAGGCTTTTGAGCATTTTATGGATGAATTTCCACGCAAGCAATTTAAGCAATGCAATGTGTACAATTTTAAAACGCCGTTAAGTTTAGTTTTTACTAATCGCGAACCTGAAACAAAGTTTGTTGAAATGATTATAAAAGATAATATGTCGGCAATCATTGATTCTTGGATAAAATCAAGAGATGTAGGTTTTTATAAAATATCATATATATTGAAACGTGGAAGTAGTCCTAAAGATTTTAATCCTGATTTCTTCTTGAAAATAGGCAAACATATAGTTGTGGTAGAAACAAAAGCTGACAGGGATATCTCGAAGGAGAATTATTCGAAGTATATTGATGCAATGAAGCATTTTGCACTTCTTAACAAAGAGTTGGAAAATCAAGGCAAAGATATTCAATATCATTTTAATATATTGTCGCCATCGTCATATCCAGATTTTGAAAAGAAACTGTTGGACGGAACTTATTTTAATGGTTTTAGGTCTGAGATAGAAGCACAACTGTTAGAGGCTTTTAAGAATAAGAACGATTAAAACTTATATAAATTAATAAAATTGATAATAGTATTGTATTCGTGTAAGGAACAAAAGAAAAGGAATAAGTATGGCAGAACTCAATTTTAATAAACGGCCAATCAACTATGAAAGGTTGACAAAACAAAAAATTAAATTCAATCAAGGCACTAAGGATAAGCAAATCTTTCATTATACATCAATATTAGGTTTAAAATCGATATTGGAGAACTCCACATTAAGGTTTACTAATATCGGCTATCTAAACGATAAGGATGAAATAAAAGCGGGATTAACAACACTTGCCAAACTAATAGACTCGCCAGAAGGAGAGTTTATGAAAATAGAAAAATCTTTACGTAATATTGAGGACCAAACTTTTGTATGTTGTTTTTCTTTAGACCAAGATTCTCTTCCGATGTGGAATTATTATACAAAAGAAATCAATAATCAAGGATATAATATTGAATTCAACGATAAACTTTTAGTTGAAAGCATATTGAAAGAAAACGAGTGTTTGGATGGTTGCGAATTGTCATTTGGTGTTGTTGAATATTGTCAAGACGACAAATCTGAATATAGTGAAGCGTTTTCAAATGAATTAATCTCAAACTTTCAGTTGGCTACAATGAAATTATTTTATTCTGCAGCAAAAATTTATTCTAATGAGGTATTAGAATTAAAGAAGTGGGAAAATGAGATTAATAAGATGTCTCGTGATAAAAAAGATATAGATATTCCCGTTTATAAATTTGATGGAGATGAGTGTAAATTTAAAAAAGATACATCGGGCAATTATTTGTGTTTTATAAAAAGGGATTGTTTTGCTCCAGAAAAGGAATTAAGAATTGTTGTAACAGTTCCTAAATCAAAATTAAAAGAATTAAAAGATAAAGAAATTTATAAATATAGGATAAGTAATGGGATTCTAATACCTTATTTAGAATTAAAATTTTCTCACAATGCTATAAAATCTTTAACAATTTCTCCTACTACACAAATAGATTTAGCAGAACAAAGTTTACAAGATTTCTTAAAATATTGTGAGTTTAACGTGGAAGATTATTCTAAATTCATCCATAAATCTAATATACCTGTAAGATTTTAGTACAAAAGCGGTCAGATGTACTTAAACGTAGACAATTGGCTTCTGTCCATATTAGGTTTAACAACTTCGTGATATAATCCAAGAAAAACAAAGGAGGAATAAGATGAGTTCAAACTTAAAAACTATGAAATTGACGGTGATATTGAGTGGTTGTTTCCTAATCGTAACTTTTATAATTTGCTTAAATAAGTCTTATGAGTGGTTTAGCATTAAATGGGTATCAAATGATTTTTTGTTAACAGTTTTTTGTGGGCTTTTTTCAAGCACTCTTGTAGTTTTAATATGTGAGTGGCAAAAATACTTTTTCAACAAACGGAGC
>JAGBBI010000281.1 GCA_017938565.1 Clostridia bacterium | reverse complement strand
GTTGGTGCTGATGGCCTGATAGATTTTGTTCGCATCCTTTACAGCACTGTCATTCATATTCCTCACTCTATCTACAACAACGGCTTGAGTATTCAGGCTCTTTTGGCTCTCCCTATTGGAAAAGGCTGAAATTTTTCTTGTGAGTTTCTGTGCCTCCGTCTGTGTAAGGAATTTGGATGCTTGTATGCTGTCGGTGATATAGCGTAATTCATCAGGCTCAAAGGGAGGATTATATACACGATAACCTCCGCTAATGTGTCCCACATTATCAATGGCTTTGACTTCATTATCAATATACTTCCATTTCACACCCCAAATGCCATCTCTCAATTTTTTCATATCGCTGTATAGGGTATTATCGTGAATGAAAATGTTGTTGTCCGCAAAATAATCCATTATCTCCTTCTTTGTGATAAGGGTCTTTGCCCCTCCATTACGCATAAGGAAATTATATAGCAAAAACAGTCTTTCACTTTGGCTGTAATCGCTTGGACTTCTTGGCATTGGCTCACCCTCTCTCGATTTCATAATAACATACCAACAGCAAAGAAAAAAGGGCAGATAACTGCCCTATTACTCTATCTCTATATTCTTAACTCCGTGGCTCAAAATGAGGTTTATAAGTTCATTGCGGGAATAGTTGGTTTCCGCTGCCAGCCTGTCCAACTGTGCCAAGGTGTCCTCTTTAATGCGAACAGTGATGACTTTATTGCCATCCTCGCCTCTCTTTTTGATTTTCAGGGGTTCGTTTGTCATAGTAATTACCTCACTTGCTGTTGTAATTATACATTGACAAAAGACACCGAAATATACTACAATAACATTGCTTAAATGATAGCAAAATGTATTACAAAAAAAGGAGAGAGTTAGAATTATGTTGGATGCAATGATTTGGGGTTGGGGAATAGGAATAGCCTTGGTTGTTCTCATATATGTTTCGAAGGGAGTTGCCAAAAATTCGGCTAACTCTGCCCTCGCTGTGAAAGCAACTGTAATAAAAATCCAGCCAGGCTCAAATGGAGACTCACAGGTTATATTTGAAAAAGAGAATGGTGAAAGAGTTAATCTTGCTGTTCCCAATTCAAAATGTATATTTGTTGAGGGCGAGGTTGGTATGTTAAAAGAGGCCGTAAATACTTTTGGCTCTTTTACCAAGATTTAAGCCTCTCCGCATAAAGAAAAAGTAGATATTACAGGGAGCAAATGCTCCCTGTTTTTAATTTTCCAATAGAGAAAGATACTTATAAGCAGTGGTTCGGCTGATATTACATACCCTTGAAAGTTCGCTGATATTCAGTGTGCCGTTTTTGTAAGAGGCATAGTGCCTGTAAAAACTTGGGGGAATGTCGTCCTTGGAGGTTTTGGGTCTGCCTATTTTTGCTCCCTTGGCCTTGGCATTACGCATCCCTGATTTGACCCTCTCCCTGATGATGCGAAGTTCCAATTCCGCAAACACTCCTGACATTTGGATGAAGGCGTTTGTCATAGGGTCGAGTTCTCCATTGGAGCAATCCACCTGTATGCTCCCCACGATTGACAGCCGCAGATGCTTGGCCTTCACAGTCTCAATGATATCACATAACTGCTTTGTGCTTCTTGCGAGGCGAGACACTTCCAAGGTCAGTATTGTGTCCCCTGCCTGTGCCTGTTCCAAGAGCAAGGATAATTGTTCCTTCACAGCACTGTCGCCGTGTTCGTATTCAAGGAAGATTTTTTCTGCCCCTGCTGCTTTCAGTTCCCTCACCTGTCTGTCTATATCCTGTTTTGCCTCATTGGTTGAGCATCGAGCATAGCCGAAAACCATAATTCACACTTCTTTCTTTAAGGGGGGCTTAAAGCCCCCTATTTTATACGCTGATGGAGAACCTTCTGCTTGCGGTCTGCTTGGTGTAGGCCTTGTAGAGCTCACCATAGACCTTCTTGAAGGCAGTGCTGTCGAAGCGATTGGAGAGAACGGAAGTCCATCTCACTATGTAGTTGCCGACTATCAGTTCTTCTGTCTCACGCTCTGCCATCTCTGCCTTGAGGCTCTCCCTGATGGTGTCAGCCTCTGCCTTGATTTCGGCCTCC
>JAGBBI010000032.1 GCA_017938565.1 Clostridia bacterium | reverse complement strand
TAGGTTATCAAGAGAACTTGTTGCTTCGTCAAAGATTATTACTTTTGCATCTTTAAGTAGGGCTCTTGCGATGCAAATTCTTTGTTTTTGCCCACCGGAAAGTCTTGTTCCGCCTTCTCCAAGGTAACTGTCTAAGCGATTTGGTAACGCCCAAACGAACTCAAATGCGTTACTAAGACTTAGGGCTTCATAAATCTCTTCATCGGTTGCATCGGGCTTTACAAGTTTCATATTGTCGCGAATAGTCATATTAAATAAGTAAGGGAATTGATTAATCATTGTGATTTGTTTAAAAAACTTCTCGCTTAAAAGTTCATCGTTTTTGTTGTCGTATTTAATATTCCCGTCTGTTGGGGTATATAATTTGCAAATCAAACTGACAATTGTGGATTTTCCACAGCCACTTTCTCCAACAAATGCTACATGTGTGTTCCTTTTGATTTTGAAACTTACATTATTCAGCACTTTAGTGTGTGGGGTATAGCCAAAACTTACGTTTTGGAATTCGATATTGCCACGATATTCAGGAAGGTCTTCTGGTCCATATTTATTAAATTGGTATTTAATTCCGTCTTTAAGGTCAAACACACGCCAAGCGGAAACTTCAATTTCTTTCAAGTAGTTTTGAAGATTTCCAAGGTGCACAGCAAAATCCATCACGTGAGACTTGTATACATATGCAGTATAGAATACGGCGATTGCGATGAAACCTCTTTGCATAAGAGTTATACAGAGCATAACGAACAGTAGGTTACAGACAATACTAACAAAGTTTGCAAAGGCACAAAGCGCAACCCCAACATACCATTCTTTATTGTCTGCCTGCATAAATTCGGTTTGCTGAGTTTCTATTTGCGTTAATAGGCTTTGTTGCATATCGAGGGTTTTGATGTCTTTAATTCCACGGATTGTTTCGCCAACAGTACTATTTACCGTCTCGCTTTTTTTATGAACAATCGGTTTTAGAATTGAAAAATAATGAATTCTTACTTGGTAAACGTAATATCTTACAATTATAAACAAAAGCAAAAATATGCCAAGCCAAATATTAATAACTGAAATGTAAATCAAAAATCCGATTTTGCTCATAAATGAGACAATAGTTTCACTAATTGATTTAAAGGAGTTGGATAGAGAGTTTAAATCACTTGTAAGGCGGGTTATAAATACGCCGTTTCCCAATTTTTCATATTGACCAATGTTGATATTAAAAGAACTGCTGACTATGTCAATTTTAACATCGAGTTTTACTTTGTTTTCTAGCATTTTAAAAAAAGGAGTTTGTAAAACGCTGAAAAACAAGTTTATCAATTCTAATCCGAATAAAATCCAAGCGTAGTTTAGTGCAGAGTCAAAGTTTGCACTTGCAATTTCGCTGATTATATTGCCCAAGATTACAGGTATAAAAAAGCCAATGACTCCACACGCAATTAGCATAGACCAAAAGCCCAAACAGAGCCATTTATACTTTTTAAAATATTTTAGGTATTTCCATAGGTTCTTAAAACCCTTAATCCGTTCATCTTTTGTTACAATAGCCATAGTTTACCCATCTTTTGTTATTATTTAATAACTATCAAAATACATTATTCATCTTCGTTTATTATAGCAAAACTATTTACTCTTTCAAAACACTTTTTGATAATAAAAATAAAAACTATGGCGTTTTAGTTTGCCATAGTTTTATAATGTTTTAATCAATGCGACCGGTTAGTTTTCCAGTTCCTGAAAGATTTGTAAATTTATTTTGACGAAGTGCTTCGTAAAGAATTATTGCAACAGAGTTTGAAAGATTTAAACTTCTGGCTGACTCTATCATCGGTATTCTTATGCAGTCTTCGTAATGTTCTTTTAAAAGGCTTTCACGAATACCAAAACTTTCCTTTCCAAATACTATAAAACAATCTGGTGGGTAGCTTACATCGGCATAGGTCTTGTTTGACTTTGTGCTTGCGAAGAAAAATTGTTTATCTTTGTTTTGTTCATACAACTCTTCGAAACTGTCAATTACTGTAAAGTCGGCATCCTTCAAATAGTCCATTCCAGCACGCTTAAAGTGTTTGTCGTCAAGTACAAACCCAAGTGGTTTGACCATATATAACTTTGTGTTTGTTGCCATACAGGTTCGGATAATATTTCCAGCGTTTTGCGGAATTTCAGGTTCTATTAATACTATATTCATTTTAGTATGTCCTTTCTTAATGCTAGAAATTCAATAGGCTTAGATACATATCTTTATTCAATGCACCCAAGAAAAGATATAGTCTTGGACCTGATTCTTTTCCAATTAAAAGCATATAAACATTTTGGAAAAATTTCTTTTGGAATGGT
>JAGBBI010000031.1 GCA_017938565.1 Clostridia bacterium | reverse complement strand
GGAAAGTTTTCAAAAATTAATAAATATAATGATTTTATCTCTATTGCTATAGATTTTATTACATTAAACATATTGTTGATAGTAATTAATTGTTATACTGGCGGAAGTTGGTACTTGAAATTAGCGTTACCAATAGTTTTAGTTGTTTATGTAATGCTAAATATACTACTATCTGTAAGATTTTTGAAGTTAAATAAACTTTTAAAATCAAGTATAATTTTAATGTTAATTAATGCTTTTCTAGTAATCCCACCATTATTTATCAAAGTTAATAATTTAGATGTTCAAAAAGAAATTGATGACTTAAACATATTTAAAGCAGATTTTACAAGTTGGATGCCAAATGCGGGTTATGAAAATAATATACTATGCTTAATAGTATTAACATTATTGACGCTCTCAATGATATTTTTTGCTTTTGGAATTGCATTGCACATAAAAAGAAAAAAATAATTTTAATATGTCTTTAAAACACTTTATCAATATTGGTAAAGTGTTTTATTAAACGTGAAATTTATCTTATAAATGTTTTTTGCAAAATTTCTTTAAATATATAAAAATATATGATATACTTTAATAAAGTAAGGAGTATTTAAATGGAAAAGTTAATTATTGGCGAAGTTGTAAAGCCACAAGGAATTAAAGGTGAGTTAAAAATAAAACTATTTGATACATCAAAAGATTTGTCTAAATTAAAACAAGTATATATTGGTGATGATATTTTTGAGATTTCATCTCTTTCAATTAGACAAGATTTTATGTATGTAATGATAGAAGGGTTTAACAGTATTCAAGAAGTAGAAAAGTTCAGAATGCGAAAAGTGTATATAAACGGCGATGATGCAAATCAGCTTCTTGATAAAAATGAATATTTTGTTGAAAATATTTTAAATTTTAATGTCATTACATCAATGGGTGAAGAAGTTGGTGTATTGGATGATGTTCAAAATTATGGAAGCAAAGATGTAGCTTTTATTAGTGGCAAAAATGGGCAAATTCTATTGCCGATAGTTGATGGATTGATTGAACAAGTTGTGGAAGATGAGAAGAAACTCATATTGAATGCGAAGTTGTTTTTAGAGGTGGCTTGCTATGAGGATTGATATTTTAACACTTTTTCCAGAGATGTTTAGTCCTCTTCAAACAAGTCTTTTAAAAAAAGCAACAGATAAAGAACTTTTAGAAATAAATATTCATAATATAAGAGATTATTCGCTTGATAAGCACAAAAAATGCGATGATTATCCATTTGGTGGTGGGGCGGGGCTTGTAATGATTGCACAACCTATTGCCGATTGCATTAAGTCTATTCAAGGTTTTGAAAAAGCGAAGAAGATTTTTATGTCGCCACGTGGTAGGGTTTTTAATCAAAAAGCGGTTGAAGAATTTGCAAAAGTTGAGCATCTAATTATCCTTTGTGGACACTACGAAGGCGTCGACCAAAGAGTAATAGACAAATATATTGATGAAGAAATATCTATTGGGGATTTTGTTTTGACTGGCGGAGAAATTCCTGCGATGACTGTGGTGGATAGTGTCGCAAGATATATTGACGGAGTTATTGGCAACAGCGAAAGTTTGGTTCAAGAAAGTTTTGCAAGTGGTAAACTTGAGTATTCGCAATATACGCACCCAAGAGTTTTTGAAGGTATGGAAGTACCAGAAGTGTTGCTTTCGGGTAATCACGCAAAAATTGCCGAGTGGCGAGAAAATGAAAGTAGAAGGATTACAGCAGAGCGAAGACCAGATTTAATTAATAAAATTTAATTAAGGAATTATTTTATGATTGTAGAATACGATAAAAAATATGACGAACGAATAAAGGATTTGTTAGTTGAACTGCAAGAGCATATTCAAAATATTGATATTGAAAAATATAATATTCTAACTAAAGAATATAGAGAGGCTTATTTTAACAAAACGATGACTGAAGTGAAATTATACAACGGTAAACTGTTGTTGTCAGAATGTAATGGTAAAATTAATGGACTTGTTGTTGGATTAATAAACAATGACGAAGTTGGTGAATATGATTTTAAGGCTCCCAAAAGAGGAAGAATCTCTGAATTGGT
>JAGBBI010000280.1 GCA_017938565.1 Clostridia bacterium | reverse complement strand
TTTACCTTGCTTCTGTTATTTATATAAATAATGATATTAGTTCAGAAATAAATACATAAAGAAGTGCGAAAGAGATAAGTATCTCAAGAATTCTCACCGTCCACATAAAAAGGTATGTCTTTTTTGTTGATTTAAAAAACATTCCTATTGATGTAAGTCTTTCAAGAGGGTTCATATAAAGGCGAAGCGTTGGGATGGTGTGAGGGGTGAAATAATAACCCATATCTACTAAATAATCGCACATTATAAGTTTGCACGAGAGGTTTTTGGTTTTACAAGGGCAGTTGTCCATAAACTTGCAAGACGCAGGACAGCATCCAGTAGAACGCTCAAAACCACGTGCTCGGTGCTTTGCACACTTGTTGTCGTGAAAGTCGCACATATTATGAAGTGAATTTTCTCGGTCTAAAAACTCGCATGTGTAAAAAATGCTTTTTGTTAGACGCTTTAAAAAGAAAGTGTTAAACTTTAAATTTAATAATGAAGTAAGCAAATAGTCATTATTGTTTTTCTTTTGCTCTAAGTTTTTCACAAAGAACGTGCCGTTAAAATTATACTTTTTGGCGATTTTGACAATCTTTGAAAGCGTTTTATAGACTTTTATGATATGATTGCAGTTTTCTTTTTGAATGGCAATTGTTTCTTTTTTATTGGAGCCATAAAGTTTTATATCAAGATTTAAAAGTTTAAAATGTAACTCAATTGCATAATTGTTTAATAGGGCGTTTTTTAATTCTTTTTTGTCAAATTCTAATGATGACAATTTAAAGGTTTTGTTATTTGTATCTTCTAATTTATCTATTGTATATTCCATAATTAACATTATAACTTAAATGTTGCAAAAAGTAAAAGCTTAATTTGTGAATTGTTAAAATTTAGTGAAAAAGTATTTGATTTAATGTGTGCGTAATAGTATAATTATTGTGTATCTATTTTTTAGGGGGCTTAAACTATGAGCGTGTTTTTTACAGATAGCGATTGCGAACTTTGGTATACCGAGGTTGATAAATACAATATAAATGTTTTGGAAATGCCGTATACTTTAGATGGCGAAGAGTATTTTTATGACATGGGCAGAAATACTGATTTTAAGAAGTTGTTTACAAGGATGAAAGAAGGCGCAATGCCAATGACAAGTGCATTAAATCCACAAAGTTATATTGATTATTTTGAACCTGTTTTTGCACGTGGCGAAGATATTTTATATGTGCATTTTTCTGACAAATTAAGTGGTACTTTCGAGCATATGAAAACCGCTATGGAAACGCTAAGTGAAAAGTATCCTGAAAGAAAACTTAAGACATTCAATACAAAAACTATTTCTATTGGTGGTGGATTTTGTGCGTTGGAAGCCGCTAAAATGCATCAGGCGGGTAAATCTGATGAAGAAATCATTGAATTTTTAGAAGGCTTTTCAAAACACGTCGTAACAACTTTTGTTGTAGACAGCTTGTCTCACTTAAAACGTGGTGGAAGAATCTCAGCGACAAGTGCAGTCATTGGTGGATTGTTAAATATTAAGCCAATTTTAAAGATATCTGATGAAGGCAAAATTGAGAAAGTGGGCACTGAAAAGGGGATGAAGAAAGCCTTGATGTCCTTAGTTAAAAGAATGGAAACAAACTTGAAAGATGCTGGTAAATATCCAATTTATGTATTAGACGCAGATAGTGAAGTTATGGCTGAATGGCTTGTTGGGATAATAAAGGAAAAATTTCCGAATATTGAAACTCAAAGAGTCCCTATTGGGCCAGTTATTGGTGCACATTGTGGGCCGGGAACAATTGGTATTGTGTATTACGGTGAAAATAGATAGTATTTTTATTACAAATGACAAAAACGGTTGACAAATTATTGTTGGCCGTTTATACTTTAATTACAAAGTTTGACTTATTTTGACCTTTGTGTTTGTATGGAGGATATTATGGCAAATATTAGTGATATTATTGAACAATTTATTTTAAAGTCTTTGGGAGATGATGGGGTTGTTGAGATAAGTCGAAATGACCTTGCAAGTTTTTTTTCGTGCGTGCCAAGCCAAATTAATTACGTTCTTGAAACAAGGTTTACTATGGACAGGGGTTTTATTAAAGAAAGCAGGCGTGGTGGCGGTGGCTATATCAGAATTTCAAAAGTGCCAATTAATGAAGATACCTATGTGAACAGTTTGATTATGGAAAGCATTGGAGACGAACTCACCGAAAAGCGTGCTAACCAGATTTTAGATAAACTTCAAGATGAAAAAATACTTTCAGCGAAAGAGAGGATGATTGTGTCGGCTGGGCTTAGCGATGTAGCATTGCAGATGCCGTACTCTTTTAAGGACAAACTTCGTGCTAATATATTTAAAAATATCTTGATGTATTTATTAAAAGATAAAGGGGAATAGCCTATGCTTTGTTCAATGTGTAATTTTAAAGACGCAGTGTGCGAAAAGGTTATTGATTTGGGCTATGGAAAGGTTGATGTTTATTTGTGTGAATCATGTGCGTTGAAGGTAAAAAGTAACGAAGAAGAAAAGGAAACTGAAATATCAGATTTTTGGAAAGCGGATAATTTGGAAGTTGTTTGTCCAAGATGTAAGCAAACTGTATCCAATTTTGAAAAAACTAATTACGTTGGCTGTGAAAAATGTTATGAGGTTTTTAGGCCTGAGGTTGAGCGTGCAATTTCAATAATTCACGGAAATACTCATCACGTCGGTAAAATGCCAGAGAAAATGTTTAATAGCCAATCCCAAAAGTTTGTCAGGGAAAGGCTTGCTCGGGATATGGAAGATGCAATTGACGAAGTCGATGCTAAGCGTGCAAGGCAGATTAGGGATAAATACTTTGGAGGTGATGTCTGAAATATGTTCGATAGTTCAATTTCTAGTGTAGTAGTTACAAGTAGAGTTCGGACGGCAAGAAATGTATCTGGGCAGTCTTTTATTCAAAATAGTGATGAGAAATTTTCCGATGAACTTGTTTCAAGGGTTGCTGATAGTT
>JAGBBI010000279.1 GCA_017938565.1 Clostridia bacterium | reverse complement strand
GCATTTGCATTAGGATCGGGAGGAGCGAAAGGATTTGCGCATATCGGTGCATTGCGTGCAATGGAAGAAATAGGAATAAAACCAGATATAATTGTTGGCTCTTCAATGGGTGCCATTATAGGAGCTTGTTATTCTCTTGGAATTGATGTTGATACAATGGAAAAGCGTGCACGAGCTCTATCAACAACAAAAATATTAGATATAAAACTTCCAAATAATTACGGATTTATAAAGGGAGATAAGGCGGAAAAAGTAATAAGAGAGTTTTTGCAGGTTGAAGATGATAAATCGTTGTCGTTTGATGATTGCAAAATCCCGTTTGCTTGTGTGGCCGCAAATCTGAGCGTTCCAAATATAATAGATTTAACAAGTGGAGATTTATTAAAATCAATAAGAGCGAGTTTTTCCATTAATGGTGTTTTTCAGGCGGTTGAAATAAATGGTAAAAAACTTACTGATGGCGGAATTTTGTGCAGAGTTCCGGTAGATCTTGCAAGAAAAATGGGAGCGGATGTTGTTATTGCCATCGATTGTACTGGCAAAACTATGCCAGAAGATATTGAAGCTAATACATATATGGATACAATTGCACGAATATTCACAATAATGGATTATGAAACAAGTAAGCATGAAATAAGAAGGGCAGATTACTTGATTACAATGCATCAGCCAAATGTTAGCAGTATCCGAATAAAAAACGTTAAGGAGAGTATTGAGACTGGCTATAATGCAGTAATGGATAATGCTAATGAATTAAAACGGATAATACAAACTTGGGGATAAAAGGAGAATACAATGGAAGAAAATGTTATGGGAGAAATTTCTTCGAGCATAGAAAAAGAAATAGTTGAAAGTAAAAACCAATTAAGGAAAAGACTTCCAGAGGTGGTAGTAACGCTATGCGCTTTGGTTATAGATGTCGTATTATTATGCCTTGGATGTTGTGATATTTTAACCTTTTCTTTGATATTTTTTGGGGCGATATGGAATATCTTTATGAAGGCCAATAAATTGTTCGCCTGTGTGGTTGCGTTTGCTGTATGTACAATTTTTGCCTTAATTTCAATAAGGCTAAAAATGTATGGCAGTGCTTTTTTGCATATTTGCTTTTATTTACCTACTCAGCTTATATACTTCTATGAGAACCAAAAAATTGAAGCTGTAAGCATAAAATACAACAAACAATTATCAAAAGCTGGCTGTGTTGGTGCAGTTATAAGTATGTGGCTATTTGCATTGTCTTTGGCGTTTGTTCTGTATGAAATCGGTGAGCCTCATTACATTATAGATAGCGTCAGTGTAGCTCTTTTGGCTTTCAGTGTATTTTTAAGTAACGGTGAATATAAAGAATATTGGTTTGCAAGAATTACGGCTTGTGGAGTGAGTATGGTTGTATGGCTATATGTCGCCATTTCAACTTCGTTAACAAATGGCAGTCTTGTTATAGCATTACTATTTTTAATGTATACAGTTATGGACACTATTCATTATATTTCTTGGAGAAACCACAAAGATTTAAAAGTTGAAGAAATAGAATAATATAATGAGGCGGAATGAAATTCATCTAACTTTATGGCTAAATGTTTGTGGACTATATAATTGACATCTTTGTTTTATGTGATATAATAGCATAAAAATAGTCAAAGTACTAATTTATCTTTTAAGGAGAAAACTATATGGAAATGAGTGGTGGAAGCTCTAAATGGATATGGGTAGTAATAGTTTTAAGTTTTTTGCTTTTCTTGGCGTTTATTATAGAAGAAATAATTACAGGGGAATTGTTTCTTACCTATATTTTAATTGCATTTTTACTATATTGGGCAGTACATAGCATTGTTGCGTTTGTTAAGAACAATAAAACAAAACCAAAGGCGAAATGGCTAAAAGAAAGCAGTGATGCTCGAATTGTGTATGGGAATAAGATAAATAGCCTTATAGATTTGAATTTTAATTTTGGTGAATTTGGCTTGGTGAGAAGTGAAAATATTGATTGCGAATTCGTACCAAGATTAAGCAACGATGTAAACGATAAAGAATCAATAAATTATTCTATTAGCATTGTGAAAGAGTGGGCTGAGAAAATAGAGAAAAACAAGCATTATTTTGCGAATTATATAATGTACCAAGTCCTTTCGTCAGTATACGAAATAGATATTAAATTTTGGAAAGATTATAGAAAAAACGAAGAACGAATATCAGACGAAGATTGTTATAATGAGTTTAAGAAGATCGTTAATCAAGACACATTTCAAGAATTGGATAAATATTTAGAGATTGGCACAAAACAAGCAATTAAAGAGGTTTATGATAAGTTTGATTTCTTTGATTATTCTGGGTTTATGAATGGCTTAACATTAGGTGCTTTTATAAGTGCGGATGGTTATTTAGGCTTTATGGTAAAAGACAAATACTGTTCCGTTCTTGATGTCGTTGTAGTATTTGATAAAGAATTGAATGATGTTGAATATGTTAACGACGTAGATAGGGATGTACTATATATCACAAAGAAATAAATATTGTAAAGTGTATCCAAAATAAATGAAAAACATTTAAAACTAATAAATTAAAAATTTAAACGTATCGAAGATACTTGGATAAATGTTTAATTATAAATTAATAAAAAGGAGCCGACGTGCTCCTTTTTATTGGTTTATAATGTTTATACTTTTTTCATTCCAATTGTAAAATCACTCAAGGCACTATAATTGTCTTTAATACAAGAATAAGTTTTTGAGGCTTTTAGGTCAATCCCGACAACGGTTTTTGCAAAATCATTTAATTTGGTGTAATCTTTTTTACAAGTTAAAAGTAAATTTTGTGGGAGATGTCCAAGAATTCGAGTTTGTTTTTTATTGATTGCAAGAACCTTTAAATATTCGGAAGGGCTTTCTTTGGCTTCATTAACAATTTCTTTTGTGATGTCAAAAAGGCAGTTTAACAGAATTCTTTTAATTTTGCTTTCAGGGTATCTTTTGGTATTTATATCTTTCATTCGGTCGCAAATATTGCCGACTTTATTAATCCTTTCAACTATTCTAAATTCAAGACCCTCAGAAATACCATTAATATTAGACATACTCATAACATTAACCGATTTTATTTTAAATTCAATCAGTTTTTCTACTGGGATTGAAAAATTATAGTTGTCAATTAGCTCCGTTGCAAAAGTTGGTGAATTTATTATAAATTCATCAACTTTATTGCTTTGTAATAAAGCCCTAAGTGCGGTGGCACTTGGAGTTGAGTTAGTAGAAGTGTCGTTATAATTGTTCGTTCTTTTGATGGTATATGGTTTAATTTTTGAATTAGTTTTGTTTATCGCTCTTATATACTCAACAGCAAGAATATTGTTAGGAGAAGATAAAACTTCGCTGAAATTAATAGAAGAACTGGCAAACGACTTTCCGGATTTTAGTTGTTCTTTAAGTTTATCATATTGGATTTCTTTTTCGGCTTCTTGTTGTAGAAGATTAATGTCTCCACACTCGCTTCCAAAAATAAGTGTGTCTATGCAACCTATAGAATTTAATATTTTTATTGCGCCATAGGCAAAGTCAGGAGCACTTGAAAGAGCATAAATAGTAGGGAGTTCAATAACGACGTCTGCCCCTGATTTGATGGCGTGCATTGCTCGAGTATATTTGTCAAGAACAGCGGGCTCACCACGTTGAACGAAATTCCCGCTCATTAAACAAATTAATGGAGACTTAGACAGTTTTTTTGCTTGCTTAATTATATACTCGTGTCCTTTCGTAAAAGGGTTAAATTCGCAAATAATTGCATTTAATTTCATAAAATTTCTCACTTTTTATTGATTATTTTAGAAGTTGTGTTTATAATAGATAATTGTAACAAAAAATAAAATATAAATCAAGTGGAGAGACTTATGGATAAGAAAAATCCTTTTAATTTTTTAATTGAAAGAGCAAAACCATTAAATGGTAAAACTCTTGTTTTCCCAGAGGGTGAAGATGAGAGAGTTGCAAATGCAATTAAAATGATTATTGAAAATAATACCTGTAAGGTTATTGTCTTGGGTGAAACTAAGAAAGTTCAAGATGTGTTTAATTCTGATATTTTAGCAAAAGTTCAATTTATTGATACAACAATTGAGAATGAACAAAAAACAAAGTATGCGAATGAATTATTTGAATTAAGAAAAGCAAAAGGGCTAACAATAGAGCAAGCTGAAAAACTTGTAAGCCAACCAATTTTTTATGGTGCAATGATGGTGCAACTCGGTGATGCTGACGGAATGGTTGCGGGCGCTGTTCTACATTCGGCTGATGTTATGCGTCCGGTATTTCAAATAATTAAGCAAAGAAAAGATATCGTAAAGGCTTCAAGTTGTTTTATTATGGAAGTTCCAGAGGGTAAGTCGTTCGGTGAAAATGGGTTTATGATTTTTGCTGACTGTGCTGTAAACCAATATCCAAACGCCGAAGAATTGGCAAGTATTGCTCTTGCAAGTCGTGATAGCGCAAGGGATTTGTGTGGAATGACTCCAAAGATTGCAATGCTTTCTTATTCTACAGCGTCGAATGGCTCAAATGACGAAACCATCATAAAAATTAAAAAAG
>JAGBBI010000278.1 GCA_017938565.1 Clostridia bacterium | reverse complement strand
GAAAAAAATAAGATAGAACCCAATAAAAATACCACGCAAGAATTAAGAGAGTACAAACAATTACTTGATGATGGAATTATTACGGAAGAAGAATTTAATAAAAAGAAAAATGAAATTTTAAATAGGTAAACATTTCGCACTCAGGCGTGCGCTTGTCTTATACAAGTTTGTTCGACTTCGCCTCACCGAGACAAGCACACGTCTATAAACTATATTAAAGCAAACAAAAAGCGAAAGTGTTGGTGAACGTAACACACTTTCGTTTTTTGCTGTTCTATACAATGGCTAATTTATTCCATGGTGTATTTGACAAGAGTCTCTGAAATAAATTTTTCTTTTGCTGGTTAAGACAGAGAAACGATTTTTGTGATTACGAACTTTGTTTTTCGTTTCTCTGTCTTTTTTTATTGTGTTTTCATTTCTTCTCTTGTCAAGTACCTTTCACGGCATAAACAGCCTTTTCTAACAATGAATATTGAAAAAATATCAATTATATGCTATGATATTACTGCGAGGTGATAGAAATGTTTATTAAATGTTTTTTGTTGATATTATTTATATTTGTAATTGTGTTGGGGTTATTAAATGGATTATGGCTTCACTTACAAAAGGAAAACGATATTATAAATATTTTTATTGAAGTTATTAAGATTGTTTTGCCTGTGTTTGCTTTGATTTCCTTATTTTTATCACTAGATTATAATTCTTTTTGGTTTATTGTTTATGTAAGCATTTATTATGTGTTAGAAGCAATTTACAACTTGTTAAGTAAGATTTCATTAAAAGATACTCAAGGAAATAAATTCTACCCAAATGTGTTAGGGGAAAAAACTAAGAAAATGTTAAGTAGTTTTACAATAGTTTATGCTTTATGTTTTCACTTATTAATTCATAATACAATCTGTAATTGGTTTTTACATAGCATTTTTATAAATATAGTTTCGGTCATTGGTCTTTTAATTTTAGGTGTATTAATAATTCTTGGCGTTTTAATGATTTTATATGATTTTTATACTATAATTGAGTTTCCTATATTCAATAATCTTATCAATAAAACAATAAAAAATATAGATAAATTAACCTATAAAAAATTATATAAAAAAGTGAGAACAATTGATAAACTTTTTGTTTATGTTTTTAAACCTGAAATAGATACTCAGTTTAATATAAAAAGTATTGCACTAACATTGCAATCTAAATATTCCCAAGAACAATTAAACACTACATTATCAAAGAAAGACCAAGAATTTATTATTGAGTCATTGTCCAAATTTCAAAATTCTTATATTAAATAAAAAAGCCTAAATTAAACTTTTGGTTCAATTTAGACTTGTAGTGGTGCACCAAATGAGAGCAATCTGAACCAGAGTGTTTGGGTTGTTCTTTTTTATTGTTTAATTGGTTTTTAAGATTAGTGTAATCTTCTATATTTTCAAGTTTTATATTTTGTGCGTTATCTTCACTTGCATTAAACACAATATCAAAGTAATCGTCATACAAAATTACTTTATTCACAAACAAATCAATCATTCGTTTACAAGCAAGAGTGTCGGTTATATCTACATCTGCAAAACTCATAAGCCACTTGTAAACAATGTTTTCATCAAGTGGTTTTATTCTTTTAACTTGGTGTTCAGCAATCTTAATCTCCATATCTTCTTTTTGTTGTTCAAGTGTGTTTAATTTTTCATTTGTGGTTTTGCCTAATCTTAACACAAAACAAAAAAAATCAGCCCCTTTGACAAGATTTTTATGATTAGGTATTGAAAAAAGTTCGATTTGATGTTAATATAACGAAAGAAATAGGAGATAATATGCACATCACAAAACTTAATCAAAATCAAAGTTTAAGGGCTGGAATTGTTTTCTTAAACATGTTTGGAATACATGTTGTTCCACAACCAATATATACCGAAAATCAAGTATCATATCCCTTGTTGTTTAACAATAAACAGTCTGGATATATAACTTTAAAAGAACAAATTGGTGAAGTGTCTATGGAAATAGATAATGATGAAATTTATTTAACATCTCATTACGAAATACCAACAGTAAGTGGTATGAAGGATGAAGAAAGTGGTTTTAGAGGTATTGTTTTTGTTGATTGGTCATCTATTATTGGCTTTACTATGCAAAGAAAAACAGACGGAGCTATAATGTCTGGAACTATGCACCTTAATAGTTCGGCAGATAAGGAATTCGGTAAAAAATGTAGTATGCACGCTGATTTAGAAGTAAAAAATTCTAATCTTGGAGATTACATATTAAAACTTTATAATAATGGATATAATTTCTTATATCACAATAAAAAAGAGAATGAAGAACAAGAACTTGGAGTTAGATATATCCAAGAACGTATTTATCACGATGTTTGCACAGATTTTGATGGGAATGGTGAGTGGCAAACTAGAAATATTGCAGGTGCAACATTAATACATTATGGCAAACAAATAAGAAAATATAATGCTTTACAAAAGATAATTAACGATCAAATTGAAGATATTAAATTTGATGAAGATTACATTGATACATTAGATAAAGAAAATCAACTTGATTGCTTAATTCAACTAGGTAATGAAGCTCGTTCAATAGCACCAAATTTGGCACAAACAATACAAGATATAAGAAAAGATTTGAAAATTGGTCATATTTATCTTTTAGACTCGTTGTTAGAAACGACATTTAGGAATAAAGAGTTGATAAATGCGACATTTGGATATATGCCACACAATATTGTTTGGCAAAATGGAACAAACTCATTAAAAGACGCATATTTTGGCGATTATAGCACAACATTTTCTGCTTTACAATCTAGTGAAAATGATTTAGTAAAATAAGATTTTACACTCAAACAAAGTTTAAGTTTGGGTGTTTTTTATTGCTCAAAAGGGTTGAAGTCAATAGCGGCTAGCATAGATATCATTTAAATAAAAAATGAACTATGAAGAATGTTATTGACCAATTTAGTTGTTGCTTAGACAAAAGTCTGCCTGATAATACTGCAAACTGCTGTCTTAATATGCTAGGTTTAAGATACGGAGAATGTAAACTAAGTCGTGAACAAGTAAAAGATATTGCTTTTATCTTAGTCTACGATTTGCTCGAATACGCCAAGAACAATGGCGATATGGGCAATTTATCAGCCAAAAGTGTTTACACCTTAAAAACAAAGACTTAACAAGCAACAACTAATCATAAGAGAAAAGAAATCTAAAATCTTCTCTTTTTTTGTAAATATTATACACTTTCAATAAAAGTGTGCTATAATATTTTCATAGGAGTAAATGATATGGGATTTTTTGATATTTTTAAGAAAAAGGATAAACAACCAAAAACTCATAAGCTTGTTGTTGATTATAATGAGATAGAGAAAAAGAATTTGGAAAAAGATAAAGGCATAAATACATTTTTTATAAACGATGTTGAATTTGTAATCAAAGAAGATCATCTTTTTAGAGCTCTCGGATATTCTATAAAAAATGCTTATGGAGTTATTGAAGGTGTTAACATAAAAATTACAATGCCTAAATATATGTTTTCAGATAATTTGGTTGATCTAAAACCAGAGTATATCACAAGAATTTCTAACATCACAAAGCATTTCAAAGATAAATATGATTTAATTGTTGATAGAATAGCTTTGGAAACTGCAAATTATTTAAACTCTAAACAAGTTCGAAAAGAACAATATACCAAAGATGAAGTATTACAAAATATAAAAACAAATAGTATTACTTTTGCGTTAGGAAACGACAGCCTATTCGGTTGTTGGTTAGATGACGAGTCTGTTCTATATAGCGAATATGAAGACGGAACTTATAAAGTTGAATTTTTTAATGAAGAAGATTAAGTTTTGATCTTCACTCTAACAACAAAATAACCATATCCGATAAATACTTTGTGATTCGGATTCGTTATCAATCGTTGCACCAATGTTAAATTTTGATTTATTAATTTAAGGAGAAAAAGTAGTGAATAACGATGAATTGCAAACAGAAATTGAACAAATAAAAACTCGAAATAAAAAAGTTGAATTAGATAAAATGTGGGAAACAAGTTGGACAAGAAAAATATGTATTGCTATACTTACATATTTTGTAGTGGTATTGTATTCATATATAATTAACAGATTTTCAAATATTTGGCTATCATCATTGGTACCAGTCTTTGGGTTTATTTTATCGACATTATCACTAAAATTTATCCGACAATTATGGGAAAAGAAAATCAAAAAGTGAAAATAAAAGAGCAAGTCAAACAAAGGTTTAATACTTGCTCTTTTACTTTTTTTCAAACTCTTTTCCTGTGATTAGGTAGTCAATTGAAACATTAAAATATTCTTAACAAGTTATTAGTATGTTAAGTAAAGCGAAACTACTCCGTTTCCGACAAGTCTTATGAAGGCAACATCGGTTAGTGAAAACTCTTCGCTTGAGTTTGTTATGGTTTTTATGAGTGTTCCGACGGAGTTGTAAAGTTTAATCTCTATATCTTTATCGGTTTTTAATTTTAAGTTTGATGTAGAAATATTTAGTTTTGTTAGTTGGTCTTTTGCTGAGTCGATGTTTAAATAAAGGTCTTTGTAAATTATTGTTTGATTGCCTTGGTAGTCTTTTAAATTTCCAAAGTTGAAGTAATAATTCAGTTTGTGTTTATTTGAAAAATCTTTTGGTGAATAGTAGTTTCCGTAATTGCTGAAATTATTTGCTCCACAAAAAAGATTGTATTTGTCGCCAAAAGATTGTTCGTATGAATAGAACTCGTCAAATATTTTGTCGTTTTTATAATATGCTTTAAGCAAAGTTTTCCATTGTTCTAAGTCGGTTGTGTTAAAGCTTTCGTCTTTCATCCAACCACAAAAATCTCCATATCTATGATGTAAATATGCAAAAAATCTTGCACCTGCTTCATAAGGCGAATTTGGAGCGATTTCGTCTTGTTTTAAATTTAAAATTGTATCTTCAAAATCATAGAAGTACATTTCTTCGGCGAGGAAATCGTTGTTGCCTATTATTCCATAGTGGGTGTAGGTATGGGCGTTAAGTTCGGGGTATTTTTCTCTAATTTGTTTAGAGGTTAGGTATTCCATATATGTTGCAAAACCTTCGGTTAATGTTCTGCAAGGAAGACTTTTTGCAATCTGTGAGTGATTAAGAGCGTGTGCAAGTTCGTGTTGAAATGCATTTGAAGCTACTGCAAAAAGTTCAGATGCGTTAATGTAAATGGTTAATCCGCCACAGGCTGGATGCTGTTTTTGTAAAACTTCAATTGTTAATTTGTCGGCGAACTTAAGCCCTGACACTTCTTCTTGAATAGCATACATCTTTTCAATAATGGTTTTATAGTCGTTTGGAAGGTAAGAGCCTTCATTGATTTTAATTGAAAAATGTGTGGTTTCTTCGGTTGTGTTGGTGGAGTAATAGGTGCCAAGAGAAAAACTGTTAGAAGTAATTTGTTCGGTTGATTTTTCTTTTACATAGTATGTGAAGTTATATACAAAGTCTTTATAGCAAATATAAAGTGTTTTTGTGCCGATTGAAGATGTGTTAAACCCTTGAAGCATATCTAAGGTAACTGGAATAATGCTTTTTACCATATAACCATCAACAACTTCACAATATTCAATAGAGACATTTGTTAAGTCTAAATTTTCATTAAGATAATAAGTTGTGAAAAGGTTGTTAACATTTGATATGCAATTTAGAGATGTGTCGTTTGCTGATTTTATTACGTAGTAATTAATTTGCTTTTCTTCGCCAGAATAAGAAATTTTAGCAGTTCTTTTTCCTATGGTCTTGGTATCAAAATTTGTTATCATTGAAGAATCTAACTTTATATTTTGCTGGTCTTTTGAAATATTTACAGTTTCATCACCAATAAGAGTGTTGTTCAGAAGGTAAACTCTGTTTTCAAAATCGGTTGATGAATATGTTAATGTTTCATTGTTTTTATTGTTGTCATTTGAAGTGAATACATATACTAGGAAGGCTGTGATGCCAACTAATAAAATTATTGAAAATAACAAATACGTTTTCTTTTTCATTAATAACTCCAAATTGAAAATTATTTGTTTTAATTTTAGCAATATTTACGCTATTCGTCAATTCTTTAATAGGGAATTGTTGTGCAAGTTAAAAATCGAAAAAATAAAATCTCAGATTTTAAATCTGAGATTTTTATTGTTAGATTTAGTTATTGTTTTGTTGAAAGGGTGTATGTGTTTAAATCGGTTGGAAGAGTCGTTATAAATTCTACATTTTCGTAAGTCATTGTGCATTCAAAATATTCTGTTCCTTCGTTGCCTGTGTGGTCGTAACTAAACAATTTAACCGATGAAATTAACTTATCAACAATTTCAACAGATAGATGGTAGATATAAG
>JAGBBI010000277.1 GCA_017938565.1 Clostridia bacterium | reverse complement strand
TTGCAACAACACATTATTGAAAAGGCGATATGTAAAAGTATTTCTGAAAGCTCGTACGAAACTATTTTGTCAGTCGTTCGTGAAATGACAAACTGGGGAAATCGTACATACGAGGGGCAACGAGCACTTTTTGGTTTTGTGATTTGTAATGTAAAAGCATCAAAGCAAATTAATTCAAACTTGCACATATCAAAAATTCTCGGAGAAAATTTTGGGGCGGTAATTGCTGATGGTATGCATACTTGCTTGAAACTATCAAGTGATGGATATTTAATGAATTTTTTATCAATACCAGATTCGAAAGAAAGTAACATAAATGCACCTTATGACTATATAGATATGGCAAATTTATGTTCGGGAAGTAGGGTTGGTGTTGCACTCACTCGAACCGGGGACGTCCTTTTGTTCCATCAGAAAAATCTAGTATTTGCGAAAAAGTGTGGCGTGTGGTCAAGATATAGTCACGAAGAAATAATTGACCGAATTGCCGATAAAACAAGCGAAGTCGCTGACAGTACAAGGAAAGCGATTTATCTATCGGCGCTTGATGTAAGTTATGCAAGAACAGGTGGGTGTGTTGTCCACTTGGACAAAGACCAAGATGTGAATGTTCTTAAACATATAGACGAAAGTGATATATTGCTTGAGAATTATTACATTAAAAAATGTGAATTGAAAAACAAACAATCATTTTTTAGCGAAGACAATAACACGGTTCCTGAGATTGAGCCATATAATACGTTTATTAAACAAAATAAATGTATAAAGACGGCGAATTTAATAAAGGTCATTAATGGTCGAAAGTTTTACGAGCTTGACCGAAAACTTCGTCAAGAGCTTCTTTCTGTTGATGGTGCAACAATAATCAATAACGATGGCGAGATTTTGGCAGTAGGAGCAATTATTTTGATTGAAACTGGTGGATTCTCGGGGGGAAGGCTTGCGGCAAGTAAAACGCTGTCAAAATATGGAGTGGCATTGAAAATATCGGCTGATGGTCAAATTCAAGGCTTTAAGATGGATCGACACAAATTAAGAAGTGTTCCAATCTTTATGCTTGGCTAGGATGCTAAAAAATATAGGAGAATTATTTTATGAAAAAGAATTTAAGTCCTGTTCGTGGGACAAATGATTATTTACCAAAGGAAATGCTTGTACGTGAATATGTAAGGTCGGAGATAATAAAGACCTATAAACGTTATGGTTTTATGCAAATATCGGCACCAATACTTGAAGACATAGACAACTTAATTGGAAGTGATGGTGGCGATAACGAAAAATTAATATACAAAGTATTGAAGCGTGGTGAAAAACTTGACCTTTCAAAAGAGAATTTAAGTGAAAAAGACATAGTCGATATTGGACTTAGGTATGATTTAACCGTGCCAATGGTAAGATTATTTTCGGGTAATCAAAACTCTCTGCCAAAGCCTTTTAAATCGATGCAAATTGACTACTCGTTTAGGGCTGACCGACCACAAAGGGGACGAAGTCGCCAATTTATTCAATGTGATATTGATATTTTAGGTGATGCAAGTGTTAATGCCGAGATTGATATTATTAATACAACCGCAAAGACATTCTTAGGCTTGGGATTTGAGAATTTTGTTGCTAAAGTAAACGATAGAAGAATTTTAAGTGCGTTGATATCCAATGCTGGATTTTTAAGTACGACAGAGGCTGACGTTTGTGTTGTGTTAGATAAACTTGATAAGATTGGGATAGATGGGGTTAGGGCAGAGTTGTTGGAGCGTGGCTACGAGCTTGAAAATGTAGAACGCTTAATGAATATTGTTGAAAGCGTTACTCAACAAGGAATAGAAGTGGTAAAACAATATGGCGTAAGTGAAGACGTTTATAATTCTGTCAAAAGAGTTCTTGATGTTACAAACGGTTTGTCTGGTGGGAAATATAAGGTCGTATTTGACGTTACTATTGTGCGTGGTCAAGGATATTATACTGGGCTTGTGTACGAGTTCTATATGGATGGATTTGGTGGGGCTTGTGCAGGTGGTGGAAGATACGATAAAATGGTAGAGAAGATGACGGGGAAAGCCGTTCCTGCTGTTGGATTAGGATTTGGATTTGAGCCAACATGTATGCTTATAATGGAAAGAAATTTAATTAACGTTCAGAACAATATGGTTGCAGTTCTTTATCGTCCAGAAGATGACTTTTTAGAAGTATTAAAATATGTTGAAGAGATAAACAAAACGGCAAACGCATCTGCGGTCCCTCAAGCAAAAAATGTGGGTTTCCAATTGCAGACTTTAAAAGACAATGGATATACTCATTTTTGTAATTTCATTTCAAAAGAAATCAAAGAAATATAATTATTTGGAGTAATGTCGTATGAAAAAGCAAATAGAAGAAAGATTTAATGAATTGTTGGACAAAAATGAAGAAATACAAAAAATCGAAAAGCCAAATACTCGCAGATTTTTTATAATTCAGTTTTTAATTGCACTTTTTACAATGTTTATTATTTCGGCGTGTGCGATGATAGAATTAGTTGAGTATTATGGCTTTGGAGTTGTTTGGGCTCCGTGTGCGATATCTGCGTTTTGTATTTTGATTTATATGCTATTGTCTTATAGTTACTATAAAAATTCTTTTTACTGTATTACAAATAAAAGAATATTAATACGATATGGTATAATTGGTGTTGATTATAAAGAAATTGATTTAAAAGAAGTCTCGGTCGCAAAGGTTAAGCGTATTTGGTATGATGTTTGGTTTAAAAGTAAGACGGGGACTATAATTCTTGGCAGTCTTGAAGATAAGGATATAGAACTTTCGTTTGATGAGATGGGTGCACTTTACAGGCTTAGTGGTGTAAACAATGTTGAAGAAATATATGAACTAATACAGAAAACAATGAAAGAAGTTATGCCAAAGGATAAAACCAATTCAAGCGACTGGAAAATGTTTAAAAAGGAGTTAAATCCAAAAGATAAAACATCTGATGAATCGACAGAGATGTTTGTGGCAGAGGCAGATAAAGACAAGAGCAAGACTAAGAAGTCTAAAAAAAGAAATACTAAGTAAAAGTTGATAAGGCTTTGCGAAAACTTCGCAAAGCCTTGTTTTTTGAAATTAATAAAAGACGAAAAAACAATATGCTAATTCGATTAGGGTGTGTTATAATAAGATTAAAGGAGAATTAATATGGCAAAAAGCAAAGTTTATTTTACAAAGAACATAACACCTGAAAGTGTTGTAAAGATGTATCAACTGTTAGATAAAGAATTGGACGGAAAGGTGGCGGTTAAAGTTCACTCAGGAGAAAAAGGAAATCAAAATTATTTACATCCAGAGTTTATGCGTCCGATGATTGAATATTTGAATGGAACAGTAGTAGAGTGTAATACAGCCTATTCGGGACAAAGGAATACAACAGAAAAGCATAAAAAGTTGATGGAGGAGCATGGTTGGGCAAAGTACTTTGATGTTGATATTATGGACGCAGAGGGTGAAGATTTGGTTTTGCCAATAAAAAATGGAATCGTTATAAAAGAAAACTATGTTGGTGCAGGTTTAAAGAAATATAATTCAATGCTTGTATTGTCTCATTTTAAAGGGCATCCAATGGGCGGATATGGTGGAGCGTTAAAGCGGTTGTCCATAGGGGTCGCATCGTCTGCTGGTAAGGCATGGATTCATTCTGGAGGCAAGGTTAAGGACCAAAATATTTTATGGCAAAACTGTGCAGAGCAAGAAAAATTTTTAGAGGCGATGGCAGAGTCGGCTGGCTCGGTAGTTGATTATTTTAAAGGAAATATAGCATATATAAATGTAATGTGCAATATGTCAGTTGATTGTGATTGTTGTGCAAAGGCTGAAGATCCTTGTATGAAGGATATTGGCATATTATCTTCACTTGACCCAGTGGCGCTTGACCAAGCGTGTATTGATATGGTTTACAATTCAAATGATAAGGGGAAATCACATCTAATTGAAAGAATTGAATCAAGAAAAGGTGTTCATACCATAGAGCACGCCGAAACTTTGGGAGTAGGCTCACGCGAATATGAACTTATAAATGTTGACTAGGGGTTAGTGATATGGAAACTATTAAAGCAGGTTGCATTTTAATTAATAAAGAGAGTAAAAAGGTGGCGATTATTTATCGTGAACGCCAAAGAGATTTTTCTTTTCCAAAGGGGCATTTAGAACCTAATGAAACAATAAAAGAATGTGCGATTCGTGAAACCGCCGAAGAAACAAGAAGAGTCGCAAAAATATTAGATGAATATCAGCCGTTTGAAGAACGGTATACGACGCCAAGCGGTGAAAAGTGTATTTGTTATACATATATTGCTTTTGATATGGGGCCAAGCGATAATCAAAGCACAGATACACACGATACCTATTGGATACCGGTTGAAGAAGTTGAGACAAAACTAACGTATGAAAACATAAAATCAACATGGAGAAAGGTGTATGAAAGGCTTGGAGAGATCTTGTCTAGGTGTTAGAAGCTATGAAAAACTTAAGGTATTATATGGTGTAGA
>JAGBBI010000276.1 GCA_017938565.1 Clostridia bacterium | reverse complement strand
TGCCTGTGCGATACCCACAGCGGTCTTGTAATCCCACTCTGCTCTCTCCTGAGGAGTAAGACCTGCGGCAACCTTAAGTCGGTTGGCCTCTGCCTGTGCCTGTCCCTCTGCGATAACCTTCTTCTTTTCAAATTCAGCCTTTTCTGCTGCAAGTCGAGCCACCTCGCGCTCCTGCTCAGCCTTTGTCACAGCAATTGCCTTTTCGCGCTCCTGCTCCCACTTAGCCTTTTCAGCGGCAGCCTTACCCTCCTCAGTAATCTGAAGAGTTCTCTGCATAGCCTCAATAGACTTTGTTTTAGATGTAATTACAGCAAGGTTAGCCTGTTTCTGTGCATCAATCTGGTCCTGCGTTGCAGCATCATACTTAATATCAAGGATTGATACGAGTCCACAAGTAATACCATACTGCGAGAACGGAGAAATCTCCTGTCGAGCAAATCCACCTGGCGCGTTAGGGTCCTCAAGGATAATTGACTGTGAACGAGTCTCCATCTCTCCTGTAAGGTCATTAAGTACCTCGGTCTTAACTGCCTTTGTCTTATATACACCGTTATTCAACTGGTCTGTAATATAGGCAATAAGGTCGGTACGAGTATCAGACACGGACTCAAGTGATGACATAAGAGGTCCACACGCTGTTACTACCTTATAAAGTGTAGGTCTAACCAAGTTATCAATAAGGGCATCCTCAGAACCGAAATCACGCTGAATCTTACTCATATTCTGATAGTCAGTTGGAAGTACTACTCGGAATGAACCCACAATCATACCCTTACCCTTGTCATTAAATGTAAGAGCTGCGGCAGGTGTGCGTCCGACACCAACATAACCCATCTGATTCTTTTCTACACCCGAAAACTCTACCTGTGATGTCTTGCTATAAGACTGAACATTTCCGAACATCTGAACCTGCAAACCTCCGTCAGTCCAAACCTTGTAGTTACCAGTAATAGGCATCTGACACACATAGTTCTTAGACTTATCCGCATCTTCAAAGATGAAGAACGAACCCACAAAAAGAAGAACGGCGACTACGCCGAGAACGATTCCTAGAATCGACTTTTTACTAATCATTTCCATAAATTTTACTTAAATTAAATTGTTAATATTGTTGTTTTTTTTTACTTTCTATTTCTTTTTTCGTCCTGATGGGCTATCCAATAATAAAATGGTACCAAACATCTTCCGAACGTAAATTTTCTATTTGTAAATTTAATAAACCCAAACAGTTGAGATATTACCATCAGATAATAAATCGCATAAAGGATTGCGAACGCAATCATTATAAGTCTAATCCAAATCATATTCTAAAGTTTTAACATTGCAAATATACAAACAAGTTTTTAAAAAACAAAATTTTTATTTAATCTTCGCCAATATGTGTTAAAAACTCCATTGATTTTTCTGCTTCAGTTAATGCATCTTCCGCAAGTTTTTGCACCTTATCGTCACCATTAATCTTGAAATTTTTCAACAAGTCCATCATCGTTTGAAATGGGCCAAGTTTATTACGTATCTTAGCGTTTAAGCCCTCTTCTTCCACCTCTCGATAAAATACTCCAATGACGGCAAATGGATTACTTTCCACGGGCATTATAGTTGATAGTTTCCAACCATCATAACCAAAATTATTAAGGTCTTCATCTGTTATACAGTCGCGTGTAAACAGAACTGTCTGATATTCAATCTTTTTCATCTTCTTTTTTCTCGTAATATTTTTTAACTTCACCTTCTGAATTAATATAATAAGCCTCAGAAGTGTCGATAAAGGCCATATTTTCTTCAAAATGTGGTTCTGATAAATGAGTGTGACCAACAACGGCATAACCATATGCCTCATTCTTCACTTCACTCATATACTGCTCCTGAAACCATTCTCTTGCATCAGCCCATACAAGAGAACCGTAATCTCCACCTCCCCATCCTCTGTAAACCGAATATTGTCCAAGAGAATCCATAATGCCATAGTTGTTTTCCCACCAAGCATCATTAAAAAGTGTTACTACAGTATCTTCGTTGGCTTCCTCACCAAAACAACGGTCTGCATATGTCTTGTTAATACCTGCGTGACTAAAAATAAAATGCTTATCCGCAATACGAGCCTCGTCTGCAAGTTGGAAATACCCCCTATTTTCATCAAACATTTGACGTATGCGGCGCCCGTTTCTTCTGTCTGAGCGGACATCACAAATGTTATGATTTATAGCATAACCACAATCGTGGTTGCCCACAAGAAGGGTAATCCTTTCGGGGTATTTTTTCTTCAATTCAATAATTTCCCCAAACATATCCACTGTATCGTCCCAAAGTTTATATATTTTATCACAATTTTCTTGAGTATAAACATCAAGTTTAAAACCATACGTTTCTGTAAACTCTTGTGGGTAAACATCAAGGTAATCACCCAAAAATACAATTTTAGCATTTGTATTTTCAAGTACCTCCATAACTGGTTGTCTCCAAAAATGCCTACCGTGAACGTCGGGTATTAAAAGTATTTGTATGTCTTTTTTCATATTAAATGTTTTCTACAATGTTATAAACTACTCCCTCGTCATTTTCTACTTTGAGAACTATATATGGAATTTCCTTTTCAACAAGCGAATCTTCGTCATCATAAACATTAAACTTTTTAACGTCTGAGAAGTTGAAATTGACCATATATTCTTTACCCTTATGGTATATCTTGTAATCTAAATGTTGGCTCTCACGAGAAAACTTATAATCACTAAAATCATCCTCCATCACAGCGCTGTTGGCTAACATATCAGATGTGAATGACACAAAATGGTATTCTCCTTTAAAAAGGAATGTTACTGTGTATGTATTCATAATCCTAATTTTATTAATGCTGATTCTATACCATTTTTTACCCAAATAGGCAAAGTTGGAGAAACCATAAATTTATTTTCGTATTCCTCTCTTGCAGTTAATGGTGACGCTGATTTTGTAAAACGACTACATTCCCAATCTATAACCATTGCTTCAAAGTCATAGATTTTATTACCATCATATTCTAAATGATGACGGTTGTGAGTTCTATGGTATTTTTGTACTCGTTGATAATCCCTCCAAAACAGCATTAACCAAGGTTTTTCAATATCGTGGAAAAGATATTTAAATTTCCACGCCCTAAGGTTCAATGCGGTCATATTAAATGCACACCAATGTGCAAACCAATATGGAAAACTACTTCTTTCTTCTTTAGTAAACATTATATTTTTTTTATTGTATAATTTTTGTATTTACTTATCCTATTATTAGCCAATTTATTTAATAGTTCATAACAGCAATTATTTTCTATTGCATATTTACGTAAACTATCAACAACAACTACAGTGTTACCATCAAATATTTCATATTTTTGACGTTTTTCTAAAGATTCTTTTGTGCAACGCTTATGTTCTTCTATAATATCTTTTGATTTCTTAAATTTTCTTTCTAAGAAAACATTATCTTCATTAAGATACAATTTATCTATAAGGATTTCAATTTCTTTAGGGGATGTTGTTTGTATAATAGATGATTTACTTGTTTTATGAACACGACGTTTAATTGTCATATTTACCCCAAGACTTTTTAAATATTCACACAAAGCATCCCAATCTTGTTCATATCTACCTGCAATTGTAAATTGTGGGGCATTATTATGCCATTTTTTATTAGGTTTTTGAGCATAAAAGCAACCATCTCCATCGATTAGCCCTCTTAAAAAATAAATTTTATAATCATCAGGTATATACTCTAATATTTTTTTATGGGATTCAATTGTATTTGAATATTTTCCATTTTCTATAAAAAATTGAGCCATTTCTTTATTATTAAAAAAAAATGTCGATTGTGGCTTACGTTTTACTCTTTGTCTTTCGCTATATTTAAAATCACAAACTTTTGAAAATATATTAAAAAGATTGAGGCCGTCATCTTTGTTTATTTCAATAACAACATAGTTGTTTCTATTAATAGCGCCATCAGCCCATACAAAACCAATAAAATAAGCCGTTTCTTTAGGATAAGAAATTTTATTAAAGTCAAATATTTCCATAATTTTACGTTTTTATCAATAAATAGTC
>JAGBBI010000275.1 GCA_017938565.1 Clostridia bacterium | reverse complement strand
TTGAAATCTATCGGGGATTCTATCGTATTAAGTTCGACACCCAGCTCATCATAGAACTTCCTTTTATATGCAAAAGCAAACTCCACATTCCTTGAATATCTATCCCAACGTAGAAATAGAATCTTGTTTACCTTTCCCCTATGCTTACGGCAATAATCATATATCTTCTTCATTTCAGGGCGGTTCATATCGTAGTATTTCGCAGAATAATCCTCATAATATACATCTACGATATTATATCCGTTCCTTGCACAGAAAGAACGTAACTGCCTTTCCTGCTCGTCCAAAGAGCATCCTTCTGCCTGCTCGTCACTACTAACACGGCAGTACAGAATAACGTTTAAAATTTCATTTATCTTCTTCATTGTATATCTGTTTTTATCTCATTATTTTCTATCTCCACCTGTAACGTGGCTATCCTATATAGGAAATTCAAAAGGTCTTTCACATCGTCTTTGCCGACCTCATAATCGTTTGAAAGCAATATGGATTTTGCTCTATCTACACTGACCACAACACCCAGACATTACCGCGCTTATTTTGGATGCTGTCTGCCAAAGGGTACGCCTTCGGCCAGTCGGGTAACTCCGACCATTAAATAAAATTTTCATTGTGATTTTAAATTTTAGACCCTCACCCTTCAGATTTTATGGTTGAGGTTATTTTTGCTCTGAGGCAATCCAGACCATTCGAGACCTGAACAATGCAAAGATACGCACCTTATATTTCAGAAGCAAAAACTTCAGGCGTACTGCCTCAACTTTCGCAGGGTATTGACGCTGGTTCCTGTCAGTTGTGACACGTTACGGAGACTGATACCCTTCTTCAAAAGGCTGATTTCCTTGCCGTACTGCTCCTTGTATGAGGCATCTGATTTTCGGTAACTGCTCGGTCTTCCCATCTTGATGCCCTGTTCCTTGCACTTGGTGATGTACTGGTTACGACCGCTGGTCATTCTCTCCTTGATGGTCAGGCGTTCCATTGAAGCAATCTCTAAAAGGATAGTACAGATAAGGCTGGCTACTGGGTTCACCTTTCCATCCACAAGGGTTTCAAGGTTGTAGTTCTTGACATACAAACTGACCCCGTTCTCCTTGAGGTAGTTGATGACCTTAAGCGCTTCAAGGGTATTCCTGCCGAGACGGGAAATTTCAAGACATACCACCCTACTGATGTCGTTGGTCTTAATGTATTCGACCATCTCCACAATTTCAGTACGTTCCGTTACCGCCTTTGCTCCTGAGACCTTGTTTGCAAAAACTCTGGTCACCTCCCATCCTGCTCTGTCGCAGTACTCCTGAAGTTCCGTTACCTGACGCTGGTAGTCCTGTGCCTGTGTTGATACTCTTGCTAAAATTACGACCTTATCCATATCCTTGTCATTTATCTATAGCTAATATACGAATAATCACGTATACATCCAAATAAATAACATATATAATTCATTGTTTTCTTCAATTTACCTCAACCTTTCTCGGTGTAATTTCTTCTTAAATTTTAAAGGGTAAATACTCCAGCAAGAAGAATAAAATGGCGACCATAAAAAGAAAACAAACATAATTTTAAGAGTATCGAAATTTTTGGCTACATTTGTAGCACTGAGCAATCAGTGACATATATTGCGAAAGTGTTTTCGTAGTCCTTGACAGGAAATTAGCAGTTTCAAAAGGTAAGGGATGGCGAGACACTTCGCACTCGTGCATAGACTATGCGGTATGCCATTTTCATAGTGGCAGATACTTCATATCTATACGGGTGTGGAGTATCTTCATTTGTTTTACCATAGGTTCTGCTAAACCTCCTGTCAGACGAATGAAATGCCTCCACACTTTCTTTATGTACCTAGCATTGTCTTCGGAGGCTGAGGCAACCCTATTATCTAATGAAGAAACTTTTAATCATCGCTGTTTCGTTAATTTTTGCAACAACAGCATTTGCTCAGAAGAAGGACTACTATGTAGTGCTTAACGATGGCACTTACATTCAGGGTAAGGTAATCAGCGAGACAGAGGAATCTGTTACATTCGATGTCAGAAAAGGTGACATCCAAGTATTTGACAAGAAGAATGTGAAAGAGGTTGTCAAGTGGAAAGATGCGCCATCACAGGCATACAAGAACGCTATTGGCTTCAATGTAAACTCCCTCCTTAACAGTACATTCTCACTTTCATATGAAAGACCATTGGCTAAGGTACATAAGAAACTATCTGTCGGTGGTATTTTCGATTTCTGTCCAAGTGTGTTTGCTGGCGGAACAATGACAGGTTTTGACATTACGCCTTTCGCAAGATGGTATTTCAAAGGCGAAGGTAACAACTATGGATTCTACGGACAAATCAAACTCAATGCTGGCTGGCACAAGGTTGATATGAATAAGTATTCAGATTCATTTGACGACCTCGGAACAGGAGTAGATAGCTGGGAACCTGACAAGAGTTCGTATGTACTAGAAAATGAATCCTTTACTTCTTTCGGAGGTGGATTCGGAATCGGCTGGTTAATGAAATTCAAAAAGAATCCTCATTGGGCGATTGACCTTCATGCTGGTTTCTTAATCAGGAGTGGAGACATTAAAATCAGCAAGTATGACGAATATGGTGAACTTGAGAAAACAGAAAGCATTTCAGTATATGATGTAGATAGTATGGGGTTCAGGGCAAACTGGATTACTCATAATGGCCCACTAGGCGTTGGAAGTCCTCTTGATTTGAAACTTGGACTTTACTACCGCTTCTAAGTTAACTTAATATAAAAAGATAAGGTGATACAGATTTTTGGTCTGTGTCACCTTTTTTCTAACCTTAAATTGATACACTGGAAGTATTGATACACTTTGATAGGCTGGCTACCAATTTTTGATACTGGTTATCTGCGTTTGCATCTGAAGTCTGAGCAAGGACAGAACGATATGTTTCCATCACTTTACTGATGCTGGTTCCCCTCGGGTGAAACTCTCTCATCTTCGCCTCAACCCTTGCTAAATCATAATCATTGTCCTTCAAGACTAGCATAGCAAGGTAGGTTTTCTTATCCGAAACGCTCCGGCTCTTTTTAGGACTGATGACCTCCACAATGCAATCTAATATCGGATTAGCAGTTGAGGTCAGGACATCCTGAAGTCCTGTGTCACTAATGCCGAGAGCATTCCTAATCTGTTCCTTTGTATTGAGGTTCATTTCAAACCTGCACACTCCTTCAAAATCATTCTCCATCCCATACTCTTGAGCAAATTTCAAATTTGCTGAATGTTTCATTTCCTTGCCCTTATCGTATATCGTCAGTCGTTTCATCAATTTCTTAGTAGTTACATTCTTTTCAATTATAAGATTTCCATTACGTAGTGTCCTGCATTGATATTGTCTGTATGAAGTCAAATTTGCACTTATGTATGAGGACAAATGCGACATATCAAAGTCTGGTAAATCAATAGTGACATCACACTTTACCACCTGTGCGTGACTTAAAATTTCCTCAACATCAATGAGACAGAACCCCATATCATTGATA
>JAGBBI010000274.1 GCA_017938565.1 Clostridia bacterium | reverse complement strand
TATAAGGCTGGTTACGTCTTTATACTCGGTTGCTCGTTCGCCGGTCGTGTGAGCAAGGTTTGAATATTGTTGCATCAAATAGATTGATGATAGGTTGCCGTTTGTGGTCTTTATGATGAAGTCGTTACGGCTTGCGTTATAGTAATAGGAGTTTGTGTTTGTCAAGACGTCATCTGCTCCGGTTTGAAGTTCGGTCTTTTTATTTCCGTCATCATCTTTGTAACTATCAAAAATTCCGTTTGCTCCGCCTTGTATTCCGTTGTTGTCTTTAATGTATAGTGATTTATATATTGTCAAGGTGCTGTTTAATGATACCACTTGAGCGGTGTCGTTAACTACTGCAAGGGCGGTTGCTCCTGAGGCTTGCATTAGGACGAAGTTATCGTCTTTTGCGTATTGTTTTGTAAGGGTAACAGTTGTTTGACGATTTCCGACATCTTTTAGTCTGTATGCAGTAATTCCGCCGATTGTGAATGCTGAGCCATCGGCTTGGAAATTGCTTACAAAACCTGCATTATTAACTGCCCAAGTTGGGTGGATACCAAATACACTGGCTATTGATAGGCTTTTCTCTGATGAAAAAGCGGTGCTTCGTGCAAGTGTGGTATAGGTTTCGCCACCTTCTTCAAATATATAGAAGTAGCGGTGGAAAATTTGGCTTTGGTCGATTGATGTGCGTCGGTCGTATGTATATAATGATGTGCCAGTTGATATAAGTTTTGCCTCGTCAATATATACAAGGTTATTGATTACGCTGGTTAGACCTATGCCGTGGTTGGTTGCAAATTCGTTTGCCTCGGCTGGGGTTTTGAATGAGATGTATGTTTGACGAGCATAGCCAACGATTACATTTGAAGGTGTGTTAAGTTTTGGCATTGAAGTTTCGCCAACGCTTGCACTTTCGGTCGTTTTAATTGTTAGGTCAGCGTCTGCTGTCAAGTTTTGTACAAGGCTGTCAGAGTGTTGCAAGTGGTATGAGTAGGTGTGAGTGTTTTCGCTGTAACTTGCGTTTAGTCGGTAGGTTTTACCAGATACTGGGTTGAAGTATACGAAGAATACATCGGCTACTGACTCGGTTTGAATGTTATAGCCGGTTAGCATACTGTCTGATGGAAGAAGTGTGCTTAGCATTACTTGCGTTGAAACATATCCATCGGCGTCTGGGGTCGAGGTGATTGAGGTAATTAATTCGTAACTTAGTTCAATATCTGCGTCTTTGATGTTTACGAATGAGCCGTCTTTGTTTTGAACGATTAGGTTTACTTTTAAGTTGCTGTTTTCAGGCTCGGTCGTTCCGATAAGTGATAGGCTGGTGCGGTCGGCAAATTTTAAGTTGTCTGAACTTGTTTCGTTTGATACCGCTATTCCTTTTGTGTTGTTTGCATATTCAAGGCTTGAGTAGTTTGCACTGTACAAATAATACTCACGACCTTTGATGTCGCTTGCTGTGTCTAAGATAAACTCGTTAAGTTTTAAGCCGGTAATTTTGAATTCGCCTTTGTTATCGGTTTGGACTTGGGTGGTTTGACTTACGCCACCAGCGTACATATCACGCACCGATGATACCCAACCGTTAGTTGCGTCGTAGGTTCTTGTGTAAATGGTTAGGTAAAGTCCTTCCAATTTCGCAAGGTCGTTCTCGGCGTCGTATGCGGTACCGCTTATTGTGAAGTTGGTTACCTTTGCATAGTTTGCTTTGAAGATGTTTCCGTGATTTTCTTTAACCGAGATTGCAGTCAAGGTTGAAGATTTTTCTTTTGTAGCGTTGTCGTTTATTATGGTTTCAAAGTACAAGTTTTGGCTTAAAGTATCGGTGCCAACGGTTGAGAATACGCTTTCTCCGCCACCAGAGGTAATTCCGATATATTTTGCTCCAACGTAAAGTCGGTCAGAGTAGTTTTCGTTTTTATAGTCGTTTGAACCAACATTATACTCGTTTTGGTATTTTATGTGTTGGCTTACGATGTTTGCACCTTTATGTGCGTCCTTTTTCAAGTTAAGCGAGCCGTCGTTTCCAAGTAGGGTTGAGGTGTTTGCTGTTTGGCAGATAGCATTTTGTAAAATTTGTAGTTCGCTTCTTGATAATGTTGCACCGGTGTAAGGCTCGGAGTTCTCGTCAAGAAGTACGTTTGTGTTGACCTCTCCTCGATAACTGTTTACCGTCCAACTTTGAAGTGCGTAGTCGCCACTGTTTACGGTGTTTTTGCCGTCGCCTTTGCTGAGTTCTCCCGGATAGGTTCGGTCGATGTTTACTTGTTTTCCGTATGGGAAGTAGCCATATAAGCCGGTTGTGTAATAGGTTTTATTTTCAGATGAGTAAGTTGTGTCTTGGTTATAGAAATAATATTTATTTGTATCATAACTTAGTTCGGCAAATCCAATCTCGGCTGAGTTAGGGCTGTCAACTAAGAAGGTAAGTTTTGATGCTCCGTAGATAAGTTCTTGTGAAATTGTACTGTTACCATAAATCTCCGAGTCGTTTTGTACAAGTTTTTTAACTTTAAGTGTTCGGGTCTCGGTTCCGTTTTCAAGATGTGGGTTAAATACAATTCGGTAGGTGATAGAGTTGTAATATGAAGCACTTTCTTCGTTGTAATATTTATTTTCAATATGGTTCCAGTTGGCTTCGATACCGGTTTTGGCATCGGCAACAACTAATTTATATTGAATTTTTATATAGTCTTTGCTTGCAGGAGTAATTGTATCAGCGACTTCATCGTAAACAAAGAAGTCGTAATCGCTATTGAATTCATAGTATTTATTCAAAAGTTTGCCGTCTTCACGGTTCTCGTTTGAGTAGATTAGTGGGTCAGAGAAAGACAACCCAAAACGATTTTGGATTTCTTCGGTACCAACAAAGTTATAGTTCATTCCAGAGAACGACTGTAAACTTGCAAGAAGATAGTCGCTTGGTATGAAATAATAGATTTTTCCATCAACGACAATTTGATAGTTTGTCCAACTGTAATCGGTGATAGACTCTTCGTTGATTTTGTCAACCGAGTGAGCATATGCCGAGTCGTTAAAGACAATGGAACCGGTATCTGCGTTTGTTACAGGAACTCTGACATATACGCTGTTTCCATTTTCATCTTGCGTTTCTTTAACTTCGTATTCGTACTCGTTAAGTGTTGCCGAAACGGGTTGCAAAAGCAATCTTCCGTACTCGTCATACATTGAGTTCGCTCCGCCCACATTCAGCAATTCTTGAATGTCTTTTGCCGAGCAACCAACAAATCCACTTGCGCAAAACGAAAGGACTACTATCAACGATAGCGTCCTTGTTATTTTGTGAAATAGACCAGATTTGTGTGCTTTTCCTGCTTCAAAGTTGGTGCTTTTTTGTGCTTTTGACCCTTGAAACAATCTTTTGAATAAATTCATAACTTACTCCTTAGTCTTTTACATTTATGTTGTTTTCATTACAAAAAAAATTATATTACCGTCAAGTGTGATGGTTCTTGATTTTTTGTCAAGTTTTTTTGCCAAATTTTCCAAAATTCGACTGCGGTTTTTTGCAGGAATTTAAAGGTTTTGGCTGACATTTCAAGTATTCACTTTGGGTAATATGATTTCTTAAAAAACAGGCATTTTGAAGTGTGTATGCGATTTAAAACGCCTGAATACTCGACATATACCAAATAGGAGTGCCACAGTTTTGTAAACGTGCAATTTTTAAAGGAGTTCGTGCATGCATAAGACATATTGGATATCTTATATTTAAAACAATACCGTAGTGTTGTTTGGGGTTTTCAAAACCTTAGCACTCAATACTTAGTATATACTTATATTATATATATATTTAAAAATAATGCAAACAAAAAAAGCCGATTTTTCAAAAAAATGTAAAAATTTTTTATATGTTGTAAGAACTACCAGATTAATGGTGAAAAAGCAGAGAAAATGTATGGGTTAAAAAGGTCGCAAATGGGTGAGTATAATAGGAGTTGCCATTAAAAAAATTGCCACTGAGAAAAAGAGAGGGGTTTTTCCAAAACTCTCTCTTGATACAGAAAAGATGGCTTTTTTTACTTACTCACGTTGTGTTTTTATTGAGTATAAAAGTTTTTAAAAATTTTTTCAAAAACTCCCTTCGTTTGGAAATTAAAGGGTTTGGGGCTTATTAATTTCCGATACTTTTGACATCAGTATGACACAAATTGTGCTATAAAAATTTTTCTTATGGTAATCTTTTTGTCGTAAAGTAAAAAAAGAAGTCGACATCTTTTCACTTTTATTTAATTTATTTTAATTAGGAGTTAATGTATGACCAATTTTAATTATGGCGTGTGCGACCGCTTAAGCAAAAATCTTGACGGTGGCGACTATATTTATGAAACTATAACAAATGGGCTTGTAAATTCCAACAATAATAAGAATGTTTCAGAAGATGATTTAAAACCTATTCAAAACATTACCAACTTGAAACGTCGGGGAAATCGCAGTAGGCGTAGTTTAAATAGGGAAATTGAAAGGGTTTATTGCGGGGGCGATTTGGGTTTAGAAAAAACCTTGAATGTTGCTGATTTTGTTTGCGAAACCCCAAAAAATGATGGTATTATAAAAACTATCAATAATGACAATATGTCATCACAAATTGTAACTAAAAGGGAGGACTTTTGCTCAACGAACTCCAATGGTGTGGGCGTCGAGCGTGAAATGGCGGACAATCTTCTTTCGGTTCAACAAAATCGGCAATCTTGTGAAAGTATGGTGGCTGACGGCGACCTAAGGCGTTCTGAGTCAGAAAATCTTAGCCCAGTTCAGCAAATGAACCTACTAATTCAAGCCGAAAAATTTGCAGATTGTCAGCAAAATGAAAGCGGAAACCTGAAAAAAGCCGAAGATGGCGTTGAAAGTTTGCACGAATTGAGTGAGGGTTTGGCTGAAGAAAACTTGTGTGATGAACTTGATACAAGTGAACTTTTCGATACGAACAAGCAAAATAACTCAAGCACCTGCGGTAGGGTTGATACGTTAAAGGCGGGTCAGTCAAAAGCAGGGTTCGAGCCTAGTGAGTTACAAGACCTGATTTTAGAGGTCGGTGGGGTTGATGCGGTAAACGAACGACTTAAAAGGGTGCAAGAAGAAAATGTCGAACGGCTTAAAGATAAAAATGTGATAGAGGGCGAAAGAGAGGGACTTGCGGTTGTTGACCCGAATAAATTTAGTGAAGTCATCCAAGTTGACCAGTCTAAGATTGATGCGATTTTCGATGCGTTTAAAAAACCCTATAAATGCGACCTGCTTAATATGAAACTTGAACGTTGGAATGTGAAGAATTGGGAGACTGTTAATTGGGTGAAGTTCTTTTTGAAATCGGTCAAGTCGGCTTCGTTTACGCTTAGGTATTACGACCGATTGTTTGACCGACAGGTTAAAAACTCGTTTTACTCCGAGCATATTGCAAAGTTTGGCTCGATTGAGAACTTTTTCGAGTCGATAGCCGAGTTAATTGAGCGAAAACAAAAAATGCAGGAACTTAAAAGTTTTTCAAAGCGATTATATAAAGAGTTGACCGAACTTGAAATTTTAATTGTCGATAAATTCGTCTTTGGTGCCGATACCGTCGGCGAAATTACTAAGGAGATTAGCCTTAGGACGATGTATCGAAAAGCCGATAAAATTATACCAAAACTAGTAAAATTTATGGACGCTCGGGGGTATACTCCAAATTGGTGCTATAAAAAGTTTGGCTCAATTATAAGATAATAAAAAATAAGGTTGGCAAAAATTTTGCTGACCTTATTTGATGTTTTGGGTTTGTAGATTTTTATTGAACAATAAAAAGTGAACCCAAGAAAGTTTTTTATTAGAGTTTTTAATGCTTATTGATTTTTTTGCCCGAGCGAATGGTCGCCGGTGGTTTTTTGGAATTAAAGACAAGATGGGAATTCATTGGCGTGGTTAGTTCAAAACTGTCGGCGAATTCAAAATAGTCGTCGCTTGAAAGAACGCTCGGGCGAAATTCGTCTCGCTTACGGTTTTTATTAATTTTTTGATTTTTTTGTTTGCGATTTAAAATGCTACTAAAAAAGTGCGTATATTTTTTGGGTTTTTTGGTATATTTTTCGGGGGAAAAGGTAGAATTATCGGCGGAAAGTGTATATTTTTGGTTGTTAATTGGGTATTCTTCGGGGTTTTTAGCAGAACTTTGGTGGTTTTTGGTGGAAGTTGGGGTAAAATCGTCGACAACTTGGGGAAAACTAGAGTTTTCAAGAGCTTTTGGTAGGTTTACATCGAACTCTGGGGTGAAAGTGGAGTTTTTGGTTAGATAATTGTCGTTATCTTGGAGGTAATTGGCGAAATCAATGGAGTTTTCAAGGGTTCTTGGTGGGTAACTCGGGTTTTTCGGTGGGTAACTAGGCGTTTTTGGCGAATTGCAGAGTGATTTCGGCGAAAAGCGTATATTTTTGGCGAACTTTATGGGTTTTCTTGGGATATTCGTCGCTATTTTGGGGTTAATGGTTGTCTTTAAATTGTTTGGGTTTTGATTTGGCAACTCATTGAAGTTTGTCATACTCTCGGTGGGGTCAAGTGGCTTAGCGGTCTCAATCGTGGTGTCAAGTTTTATAAATCTTGACAGTTCGTCAAGTTTTGTCGTCTTGAATTTGGGAAATGTGCGACTGTTTGACTTTTTTATGGTCGGAGCATAGGCTTCATCGAACTCGAAATTGATATTATCTCCGTTATTGTTTGCTATTAAATCATAATCATCTGCAAGGCGTCTTGGGCGTTTTACAAGCATAATAAAGACAATAATTATTGGTATTATGAAAATAATTGCGACTATCCACATAAGCGTTGGTGTGGTGGTTAGGTTTGCATCAAGGGTTTTGTCAGGGTTGGAGGTAGTTGAAGTGTCTGAAAGTGCTTGGTTGGTATCTGGACTGGTCGAGGTCTCGGGCAGGTCAGTGTCAAGGACTAGGTCGGTTAAGGGTTTACTTAGATTGCAACGCTCGGAATAGACATAGCCGGTGTGTGTTGTCGTGGGGCCGGTGCTGTACTCGACGAAATACCACAGGTTTGATGAGCCGTCCGATGGGGTGTCGCCATAGATTTTTCCAATAAGCGTAAGTCCGCCGGTCGATGCTGGGATTAAAACTAAGGTGTTGGTGTCAAGAATTTCGGGGGTGGCTCTAAGGTAGGTTCCGGCATCGTCAAAAAGGGTTATTTCAATTCCGCTTTGCGAAGTTGTG
>JAGBBI010000273.1 GCA_017938565.1 Clostridia bacterium | reverse complement strand
TACTAACGCAAAGATTATTGCTACGACCAATAGTAGTGAAGATAGGGTAGCAAACAAAATTTCAAGAGTTTTGCTTTCTTCTTCAATTGGTTCTTCGTCATCAGATTTGTTAGAAGTTTCTCTTAAGTCAACAGCTTTTGTTATGTCTTTATCAGCGATTGCACCTACAGCTGATTTGTAGGAAGATTCATCTATTTTTGTAAATGTAAGGCTGTCGATAACAACTTCTCCACTTGCATTTATTAATTCAACGGCAAATTCTGCTGTTACAGCTTTTGATGTGGTTGCAACAAGTAAAGTGTAAGTCTTAAATTCGTCTGATGTAACTGAAAGAGTTTCATTAAGATTTGTGAATGAGATTGTTGCATATTTGTCATCTTCAAGGTTAAGGGTTTTTGCAACTACTTCAAACTTATAGTATGAAGATGCTGAAAGTGAATATGCTTGATATGGTTTGATTTTTGTAGAGTTTCCGTTTGCATTTTTGATTACTAATACGTAAGGGGTTTTTGCCTTTTCGTAAATATAATCGGCAAGTGCTTCTTTGTCGACTGAAGTATCAAGGATTGATAGGCTTCCAGTAGAGTCGTCGGTCTTTTTGATTGTTAGAGATTCATAATATCCGTCGCCTAAACTTTCTCCAAGTTCAACAAATGATTCACCACCAAGTTCAACAAGCATTATATATTCAGCCTTTCTTTCGTCAACAGTTTTCTCGGTTGCAAGGTTCGTGAAAATGCTTGATGTTGAAGATTTAACGGTTGCTGTTTTGAATAATGCTGTTCCAGTAGTTGTTGATTCGCTTGAGCCGTAGATAATTTCAAGGTAAACGGTGGTTGCAGTAACGCCATTTTTTAAATAGAATGAAACGGTTTGCCAGTTGTTTTCGCCTGGGGTTAAAACATCTTTCTTTGAAATCTTTTGAGTTGCAAGAATTTGATTGCTTACATTTAAAAGATTGATTGTTACTTCACCATCAAAGTTTGTATCAAGATAGGTGTAAAGTGAAATCAACTTGTGTGATGAGGCAGCAACTGAAATTTTGTCTGACTTATAAGTTGTTTTGAAGTTGTTAATCGTTTTTTCATCAGACACAATGCTTTTTACGTTTGAAATAGTAAGGTAGTTTTCATAAACATTATTAGGGTTAATGAATGTAGCGTTTTCGGTTAAGGTAATGGATTCAATTCCGTTTTGAATTGTGTTGTTGTAGTTGTATCCATTGATAATACCGTGGAAGAATTTTTTATTTTCAATACTTTTTTCGTTTAACTTAAAGTTCGTGTACAATTCACTTGTAAATGCGTCTTTTTCTTCGTCAAATGAGAAAGTTACGTCTTTTGCAACAACAATTTTTTCGGTTGCCTCACGGATGGTATTATTAGAAGTTATTTTAAAGATATTTCCAGTGCCTGGTTCGGTATATACAAAAGCGTCTTCGCTTATGTTATAGATGTATTCACGATCTTCATATGTGAAAGTAGTATTTGTGTTAATTTCTTCTGGTAAATAAATGTTTTCAACTTCGCCATATTGTGAGTTTGTTGGAGAGTATTTTGTAAGTTTATATCTGTAAGGTTTGTATGCAAATGTTGTATTATCATCGGCAACTTTTGTGAATGTCTTGCCATTATAGATGATTGAATCGTCATTTACAGTAAATTCTTCGTTGTTGATAATAGATGTGTATGTGCTGTCAGATAAATCGTCAAAATATTTGTAAACATCGGCTTTTGTTGTTATTGTTTTTGTCCAACCGCTTGCTTGATAAAGTGGGTTTGCTTCATTACTTTTGGTTTCAATTAGGTTGAAATGTCCGTTTGTAATTGTCTCGGTAGGAAGGGAAGTGGTTAGAGATAATTTAGTTTTATCAGAGTCTTTATATTCGGTACTTGAAATTTTTTCAATAACAAAATTGTCAAACATAAAACTTGTTTCTTTTGGAATTGAAAGTGTAACCCAAACATCGGTAGAATAAATTGGACAAGATTCAACTAAAATTACCGTTTCGGTCCAGTAGTTGTTGATTGATGATGGTTTGTCTTTTTCGCTTTGGCTGTCATATGGTTTAACTGTCAATTCTTTGGTTTTAACAGTTTTAGAGTTTAGTGTCGCATTTAGGTAAATGGTAAAACTTTGAGAAGAAGCGTTGTTGTATGAATAATCACTTCTTGACCATAATGAAACTCGGTAATAATTAAATGGTTCAATTGTTGTTTTTACAGATGTTAAGCCAAGAGCCTTTTCGCCATAGTTTTCAACTTTCAAGATTGAGTTTGAACTGTTGCCGAAAGTAGAGTAAATTTTTGTCGTTTCTTGTTCATTCTCAATTGAAACTTCAGTGCCAGTTGTTCCGCCATCACGAGCATCGATTTCCCAACCTGATTCTGATAGTTGGTTAATTGAGTTAAAACTAGAAATTTCAAAGTAATCGTTTTCGTTATTATTTCGTTGGTCAATTTTTCTAAAATCTGCGATAGCAATAGCATTATCTTCTTTTGTATCTCCATTGCTTTCTTTATCTTCAGATAGAGCAGTTAAGAAGGTTGAATATTGAATTTTTTCGACTTTTGCGTCGTCAAAAAATACAATACCACTTGATTTTTGGTCGTTTGAGCCTAAGCCTAAAACTAAGTTGGTTGTGTACTTACCAGCATTTGAAGAATTGTAGCCAGTACTTACATAGATTGAGTATTTTGTCCAAGCGGAGTTACTTAAATTACTTTCTAAAAGAGAGATTGACGTTTGGTCGTTTGACCATGTGCCTGTTAATTGGTCGTAGGTATAAGTCTTTTCGCCTTCAACGTAGTTTTGGTCTACGATTGGTCGAGTTTCGTCTGAGTTATCTTTATAGAAATAAGTTGTAACACCCGAAGTTACCTTTTTATATAAAGACAAATTAGGAAGTGTTTCTTCGGCTTGAATGTTGGTAAAATATTCGTCCTCAAAGTCTTTACCAAGAGCAATAGAGGCCTTACCACCATCGTTCGTTTTTACCCATACCGAAATTCTGTAATATGAATAAGCGTCAAGCGTAAAGTTGTTTGAAGTGTAGGTGTAATATACTTGTCTGTTTGCAACATCTACGTTTGAGACATAGTCATTTTCACTGTTATCATCTCCATTAGTCTCAACAACAAAGTTTGTATATGTCTTACCAGCATCAATATATAAAATGCTTTTATTTGATGCAGTATTATCGGTAATGTTGTGTGTTAGAGGATTGGTTGGAGGGGTAAGTAGTTGAGCCAAATAATCGTAAATTAATTGATTATTAGCATCAGATAAATGATTTCCATTCCAAGTGCTTAATTCATTTGTTTTATGTTGATTAAAACTTGTATTATAATCTTCATAATCAATATTTAAAGACCCCGACATTGTTGTTGAGTCTTTTTCATTTTTTCCTTCATCTGCAGAAATGTAATCGGCGTCCCAAGAGTCTGGAGTTGTAGTGCCGTTTACGACTTCTTCAAAGCCAAAGTTTTTAACGGAAACTTCGGTCTCGGTATAAACAGACTTGAGCGATTCGTCTGCGTTTGCTTTAAAAATTGTTGAAAGATTTACAGCAGGTAAAGCACCTAATGCAATAATGCCACCCATTGCAAGTCCTATAATTGATTTAGTTAGTTTGTTTTTCTTTTTCATTTTCTGCCACCTAAAAAATATTTATCTCTATTATTTTAATACACCGATAGTTTTTTTGCAATAAAAAAATTAAAAAATTTGTCTAATAACACCATATCTTTGGGTTTGTAGGCTGATTTTATTTGTTTTTTATATGTAAAGTTAGGAACTATCTGGATTTATCACGTATGCGTTTTTTCATCTTTAACTTATAGAAAAAGCCAAGTTCACGTTTTGCCTGACGTTCGGATTCTTCGTATCGATAAAGCATACTTCGCATTGTTGATTGGTAGTGTTCTTCATTTCGGAATCGGAAACTGTGCTTTTCCATTTGCTTTATTGCGTATTTTTGAGCGTCTCGCTCGATTGGTTGCATACTGTAAATGGTTTTATCTTCTTTGCTTGATATGTAACCTGAGTAATTCTCACGCCATTTTTTAGCCTTAAAATTAAAAGGACTAATTCGTTTTTTTGTTATTTGCTCGTATTGATAGGCGTGTCTGCCTTCATGCAAAATTGTTTCGAGGGCGTGATAGCGAAGAGCGGGATTAGAAATGAGATTGATGCTTAAGTAAAGAAGGCGAGTCCCTTTGGAATCCACTTCAAAACTTCCGTAACAATGCCAGTTTGGGTCGTCATTTATTACTAAAGGAAGAGGCTTTCGACCAAGTTTCTTGGCTTGCTTTACTTCAATTCTTTCAAGTATCTTTTCTCGCTTGCCGGGAGTTAGGCCAATCCATTTGCGGTATTTGAATTTGTTATATATGCTAAACAGACCAAATATGCACATAATTTCTCCTATTTGTTTAAGGGTAAATACCCTTACTTTATTATTTTATCAAAGGTATAGCCTTTTTGTCTACCATTTTTTTGTGATTAATTTGTTATCTAAAATATTGACATAGATTATTTTATGCAGATATAATTGTTATATAATCAAAAGGGTGGATAAAGTCGATGAAGTATAGTGTTGTAAATGATAGAATTGAAATTGAAGGCAAAGAGGAATTTAATCCCAAGGATATTTTGGAGTGTGGGCAAATTTTTCGCTTTTATAAGAATGAAGATAATGATTATGTAGTTTTGTCAAAAAATTTAAAAGCCACTATTGAAGAAAATGAAACGGGATATACAATTATTTGCTCAGACACCGACTATTTTGTTAAATTTTTCAATTTAGATATAAATTATACCGAGATTAAAAACCGTCTAAAAAAAGATAAGTTTTTGGCTGAGGTAATCGAAAAAGGTGAGGGGATAAGAATAATAAAAAATGATTTGTTTGAGACAATTTGCTGTTTTATTATCTCGGCAAACAATAATATAAAAAGAATAAAATTAATATTAAGTAGGCTTACCGAAGCGGTCGGGAATAAATTGGACGATAAAGATTTTTGTTTCCCAACAGTTGAACAATTTAAGAGTTTAGACGAAAGGTTTTTTGCAAAAATTGGTGCGGGGTATAGAGCAAGGTATTTAAGTAGGCTGGCTGAAAATTTTGAAAATTTACTGAAAGTTGATACTGAGAACCTATCAACAGATGAACTAAGGAAAGAACTTTTGAAAATAACAGGGGTGGGGCCAAAGGTCGCTGATTGCATTATGCTTTTTGCATATAATCGATACGATGTATTTCCTGTTGATGTGTGGACGGAAAGGGTTTATTTAGAACACCTTGGAGGAACCAAGATGGACCGAAAAAAAATTGCAAAAGACTTGGTTAAAAGGTATGGAAATCTTGCGGGTTTTGCTCAGCAATATCTCTATTATTACAAGGCGATTGAAAAATTTTAAAAAATTTTAAAAAAAATTGAAAATCTGGTTGACTTAAAAACTATAAAGTGTTATTCTTGGAGTATGGGAAGCGAAGTCCCCCGATTTATGCTTCCTTGCCCTTTATTAAGAGAGATTGGTTTCTATCAAGTGCCGTCTCTCTTTTCGTTTGCAGAAAATTTAAACAAAATTATATAAAATAATTTTATTCATATTATATATTAAGGGAACTATTGACTTTTTGCGTTTTTGTGATACAATATAAATACTAAAAATTTCGGCAATTTTATGTTGCATTGATTAAGTCGATACAAGCGAAAAATAGAAATATTAGTTTTGGGGGAAGACTAATGCTATTACTACAAATGAGTGTTGTTGGAATAGTTTCTATAATAATAATCGAACTATTGGTTGTTGGGGCAGTAGTTGCTTTCTTTTTGGTTTATCCAATAAAGGTGTGGTGGCGAGCCTTAATTTCTGATGCATATATTCCGCTTAATAAATTGCTTGCGATGAAACTAAGAAAGGTTAATCTTAACAATGTTGTTGTTGCCTATATAACAAGCCGAAAATCGGGAATTGACTTAAAAATTGAGGACCTTGAGACTCACGTTTTGGCTGGTGGAGATATTGACAAGGTTATCAAGGCTATGATTTCGGCGAAAAGTGCGGGGATAAACTTGCCTCTTCAAATGGCAAAGGCGATTGACCTTGCTGGTAAAGATGTGCACGCTATTGTACAATCATGCATTGTTCCAAAAATTGTCGAAACGCCTATGGTAACAAGCATAAGTAAAGATGGGATTGAACTTAAAGCCAAAGCGAATATTACCGTTAAAGCAAATATGGGCAGAATACTTGGCGGTGCTGATGAAAACACAATAATAACAAGGGTCTCTGAGTGTCTAGCATCAACTATTGGGTCATCAATAAATCATACTGCGGTTATTGAAAATCCAGATGTAATTTCAGATGTTATTATGAATAAGGGGCTTGACTATGAAACCGCTTACGAGATATTATCGATTGATATATTTGATATCACAATCGGAAAAAATATTGCTGTACAATTACAACTTGAGCAAGCGGAGATAGACAAAAAGGCAAGTCAAGCTAAGATTGAAGAACGACGTATGGAAGCGGTTGTTCTTGAACAGCAAAACAAAGCAAAGATACAAGAAGCGAAAATCCGCGCCCTAGAAGCCGAAGCTGAGGTTCCAAAAGCGTTGGCGAATGCGTTAAAGGAAGGAAAAATTACGCCGATGGATTATTATGACATTAAAAATCTTGAAGCGGATACAAATTTAAGAAATATGCTAAGTGGAAACGCTAAAAAGTCTGATGATTTATCGGGTGCGGACGAACCATTCAAAAGACCAATGCCAAGACCAAAACCAAAAAGAAATCCATTTAATTTTTAAGGAGAAATAGCAAATGACAATGGTATTAGTAGTTGTTGTAGTTATTGTTATTGGCTATTTCATTTTGTCAGCCAATGGCATAAAACTATTTAAGAAAAAAGAACATAAAGTAAAAGCGAAGAAATCTAACGAAGAAAAATATAGCGAAGTTTTACCAAAAGAGAAGAAAGAAAAACAAGCAAAAGTAAAAATAACAGATAGTGCAAAGAAGGAAAAATTAAAAGACGACATAAAAAAGGAACTTGGAGAGAAAGCATCAGGTGGGGCAAAGCCTTTAGGGAGTTGTACGTTATCAAAAATTACGAAAGAAGATTTTTTAAAAAATAATATAGAAGTACCATCAACAAGTAATTTGCTTACCGAAGAAGAAAAAAAGGCGATGACTGCGAAAACTTTACCTAAGGCGAAAGAACAACCGTCAAAACCATATGATTTTGGTTTGCCTGATTTCTCGGCTCCTGCTGGGTTCTCAAGCCCGTCGAAAGGGTTTCCTCTTGATGATCCGCTGGGAGCGAAAGATGACCCGTTTGCAGACATAGATTTTGATGCGATATTGAACGGCTCATCGGGGCCTAAAGTATCGGATAAGCCTTTTGACAGTCTTTCGGATTTTGATTTCCCAGATAATAATTTTGGTGGTATGCCATCAAATCCTATGTTTGGGGAGTATAATCAAAAGTCAAGTATGGACTATTTTAATCCAAGCCCAAGTTATAATATGGCATCTCAATCAAACTTCGATGTTGACCCAATAATGGTACAATCGCTTGATGAAAGGTTTGAACAGGTGTTTGGGGCGAACTATGCAAGTGTTGCCGGCTCAAAGATGGGTAAAGAAATTATTATAGGGGATATTTTAAAGGGCCCAAGAGCAAGGGAAAATCGTGCAAGGCGAAGCGAAAGAGAGAGGCGTAACAAGTGGATGTAGTGGCAATGGTCGATTGATATAAAAAATACCAGAACTTAATTGTTCTGGTATTTTTGGTACCACCACGGAGAATCGAACTCCGATTTCCAGCGTGAGAGGCTAGCGTCCTAACCGTTAGACGATGATGGCATATTTATTTTTACTTTGACAAGTATAACACAATGAGTTATAATATGCAAGAGATTTAATTGAAATTTTTGGTAAAATTATGAAAAATTTATTTAATGTGCGTTTTATCTTTATATATTTTGTTGCACTTATCTTGGGTGTATTGACCTCAAGGCTAATTTCATATTTTTCAAATTTAGATAGTTTGGTCTTAGTTATTCTGATGACAGTTTCGGTAAATCTTTTGATTTTTGCGTTACATTTTGGGAAAAAGACTCCGCAATTGTTTTTGCAAATTACAAATTGCTTGTTGGTATTTGTTATGGCAATGGCGTCAACTTTAAGTTTTTCGTCTTGGCTTAATAAAGATATGCAAAGGGTTGAAGATGGAAATTATTTAATTATCGGTAAGGTTATTAAGGTAGATTATACCGATGCGGTAATATATTTAAAGGATACTACTGCTCAAGACTTAGACGTTAAGTTTAATGGAGAGGTCAAAGTTTATTTATATGACGAAGCACTAGTAGAAGATTTAAATCGAGGCGACAAAATTTCGCTTGAATGTAATTTAAAAATGCAGGATATTAATGAAAACTTTAAGGGAAGTAATCAAACGGCGGTTGCGTTTATTCGTGATATCGATGGTGTAAGTATTGAAAAATCTAAAAATATTAAGGATAAATTTAAGCGGAAGGTTTGGGAGCTTTAAGTGAAACCAATTCAAGTGAATCGGTTAAGCAGATTGAATTTGCAATGCTCATTGGCGACAAAGACCGAATGGGTGAAGAAACAAAAAGTGTATATTCGGAGACTGGGCTTGCACATATATTGGCAGTATCTGGCTTGCATATTGGGTTTGTTGTCGCAATAATTTATGCATTTGTCAATAAATTATTGAAAAATAAGCATTGGACATCATTAATTGTAACAGGCATTTTTATTGCTTTTTATTTGTATCTATGCGACTTTGCTGTCTCGGCGGTGAGAGCGGTTTTGATGACGATTGTTGTATTGTACGCAAAGGCAAGGGGCAAACAATATGACTCGCTTTGCGGATTAAGTCTTGCAGGAATTCTAATTTTATTAATAAATCCGTTTGATTTATTCGATGTGGGATTTCAGTTGAGTTTTGCTGTTGTATTTTCATTGTTTTGTTTGGCACCGCCTATTGGTGGACTTCTTTCAAATTATATGCCAGAAAAACTTGCAAGTGCTTTAGCTGTTTGTGTATCTGCCTTCATAGGTTCGGTTTTAATAGTTGCTTATTATTTTAAAAATTGCTCACTTCTTGCAATTTTGTCTAATTTGATTATAATACCAGTTGTAAGCGTTTCGTTTACAGCCCTTTTTGCAACTGTAATTTTGGCAATCTTTATTCCGCCACTTAAGGTCTTACTTGAAATACCAAATGTGCTGTTTGAGTGTATTAATACAGTTGCCTATTCAATTTCTGAACTCGGGATTTCGGCGGTGTTGTTTTCAACAAATACCATAGGTGTTGTGCCTGGGTTGATTGCAATTTTTATTCTTAGTGATTTTATCTTTTTATCACGCAAACAAAAAGTTGTTGTAGTAGGGATTATGGTTTGTTTAATTGGTATGACGGCAGTATATAGCAGTTATAGAATTTTAGAAGAGATGGCGGAGGTGTCGCATTATGAAATTTATTGAGTTAAAGTCAAGTTTAAAGGAATCGCTCGGTGCGATTTATCACCTAGATGGGAATGACCGATATGTGCTTTTAAATGCATTAGAACTGATTGAAAAGCGAATAGGTTTAAATTATCCAGAGATGAACAAGACAAGTTTTAATAATGAGTCAAAATACTCATTAGATGATGTTATTCAATCGGCTTCAAGTATGCCGTTTGGCGACGAAAAACGTTTAGTAGTTGTTTGGGATACATCAATTAAGGCAAGTGAGTATGCCAAATTTGAAAAGTTTGTGCAAGGCGGTGGTGCGGAATATTGTGTTTTTGTCTTTATTTCAAGCTCGCCAAACGAGTTCTGCAAGAAAGTGAAAAATTTGGCGGTGGTCGTAGATTGTAATAAACTGGATGAAATTACCTTAAAGAAATGGATTGTGGCAAAGGTTGGAAGGTCGGGATTACAAATTGAAGAAGGAGCAGTTGCTCTTTTGATAGATTACTCTAATTCAAGCCTTGCAAGAATTAACAGCGAACTTGATAAACTTCTTTCTGTGGGCGAGCCAATTATAACGTCATCGTTGATTGAAAGTTTTGTAGTCCCTGACCGAGAGTATCAAATTTATGAATTAACTGATGCTATTTCTAAAGGCGAAAGCGAAAGGGTTTTTAATATAGTTGAAACTATTATGGCACACGAGAAATATCCTATTGGAATAATTCAATATCTTTATCAAAGTTTTAGGAAGTTGTTGTTCATTGTGCTTTCAAAAAAGAGCGACGAAGATTTGGCTGTAATGCTTAAGGTTAAGCCTTATGCTGTTAAAATGAGCAGAATTCAAGCGTCAAAGTTTACGCCTAAGGAATTAAAAAAGATAAATGAGCAATTATCTAATTTAGAGTTTGATATAAAAGCAGGCAGGGCAAATGTACAAAATTCGGTGATTTATGCAATTTGTAAAATTTTGATGATTAGGCAGGTAAAATAATAAAAGCAGAAAAAAACAGCGGGTCAAGATTTGACTCGCTTATTGTTTTTTATATATTCAAATTACTTCAAGTGATTAGTTTGCCTTTTTCAAGTTGTCTAATTCGCTTGCAAGAATGCCTTTTCTGCGGTTTGCTTGGTTTTTATGAATTGCACCCTTAGAAACGGTTTTGTCGATAACTTCAAAGGTCTTTGGAAGTAATTCTTCTGCCTTTGCAACATCCTTAGCTTCAATTGCTTGGTTATACTTCTTAATTTGTGTCTTCATACGAGACTTGTTGCTTTTGTTTCTGGCAGTGTTTCTTTCAATTACATCGATTCTTTTTTCTGCTGATTTAATGTTTGCCATCTTCATTTGCTCCTTTCTTTAATACATAGGAATTTTAACACATAAGTTAATTTATTGCAAGTGTTTTTAAAAATTTTTTGTTTTATTTTCAATATTGTTTGAAATACTAATATATATGAAAAATATTATATATAGTTCTGACTTGCTTTTAGACTATCTTGACAGTGAAAACTCAAAACTTTTAAAGCCTAAAAAGGAAGATTTGAAAATAACCAAATTAAAATATTCGACTAGGACCTGCGTTTCCTTAAAAGAGGGTAATGAGTATGGTAAGCCTGAGGGTGAATATATTACCTATGAACTAAAAAATGATTTTATTGGTTCGGGTGAAATTATTTCGGAAATGATAAAAGATTTTTCACTTCTCTTTAAAGATAAGCAAAATATTTTATTTGTAGGCGTCGGTAATGATAATCTAATAAGCGATTCTCTTGGGCCAAAGGTAATTTCAAAACTTGACCCACCAGCAAATTATAAAATTAAAGTATCTAAAATTAGTCCAAACGTGCAAGGGAATACAGGTATTGAAAGCAATGACCTTGTAAAACTTGCTATTGACCTTGTAAAACCCGACTTGGTGGTTTGTATTGACAGTCTTGCGAGTAGGAATTTTAATAGAATAGGGAAGTCCTTTCAAATATCTACTGGAGGTATTGCTCCTGGTTCAGGATGCGGTAAAAAAAGCACATTTGAATTTTCAAAGAATACTTTGGGAGTTTCGGTGGTTGCGGTAGGAGTTCCAATTGTGGTACATTTTAAGTCGTATTTATGCGAGTTGGTGTCTTTAATGAAATTGCAAGAAGAATGTTCAGATAGTGCATATAAATTTATTGGGACGGAGAAAAATCTTTCAAGTGTAATTCTTGCACCTAAAGAGGTTGATGTTGTCGTAGACTTTTCGGCAAGTATAATTGCTAGTGCAATAAATTCGGTGCTTGTGAAATAAAAGCGTTTTAGTATTATACTAAAACGCTTTTGTTGTTCGTTATTATTTAACTTTAAGACCTCGTTTTGACCTAAATATGAAATAAATCAAGAAGGCTATTCCAAATGCTCCAATAATAATAAGAAGTATAAGTGCAATGTTTGCTTTATAAAATTTTTCAATTTGAACATCGTATTCATTACCAAACTTGTCAATTAGTCGGAAGGTATATACTCCAGTGTCGCTGAACGATGTTGAACTCCCTAAAATATTTGCAAATCCACTCATATCGCTTGGAGTGAACTCGCTGACAAATTTGCCGTTTCGGTAAACCTGAACGGTTCTGATATCAACTCCGTTAACGCCAACAACAGAGACTTTTTCGGTAATACTTTCGCCTGGAGAACCGGTTTCAAACGTTATTGAGAAGTATGGGTCGACAATAGAAAAATCAATGTAGTTAGTAATTGTTTTTGATGCAGACAATGTATTTATTGCACCAGTTCTGTTTTTTACGTTGAAATAGATTTTTTCACCATTTGTAACTTTAATGCGATAAGCACCAGCATCGGTAATGTGGTAACTTAGTGCTGAGTCAAGTGGTTTATATCCATTTGTTTCGGTGTCTAATTTATATACAACCAATTCTTCATAGTCTGGATGATGGTTGATTGAAAGGCCTTGATAACTTGAATCGGTAATTATAAAGGTTGTTGATTTTATAATGTTTTTGTTTGCATCAAGTACACAAACTTTCCAAGTGCCAAACGCAGAAGTGCTTAAGTCAGCTTCTGAAACATTATTTGAATATACCAATTCGTTATTCTTGTAAATTTCAAATGTTTCGTTTAATTCCTCACGGATAGTTACGTCAATATATGCAGTATTTCGGGAGTACATATTGTTTGTTACAACAAGATGAGAGCCATCGTTTGCAGTGCTTGTAACGGTGATGCTTGGACCATCAATCGTAAACTCAAATCTTGAGTAGTATTTATATAATGTGATTTGGTCGGTCCAATAATTTAAAAAGTTATCGCAATATTCATAGGTAGGGAAGGTATAAAATTCTAACACATAATCGCCATAATCGGTAAAGGTTAAAAAGTCTCCGGCCTGCAAACGATAAAAATCTTCATAGACTTTTTCATTGTACGTTACTTGCATATAAACAGGTATGCATGAATTTGTATAGTTTTCTGGGACTTTTATCTCTGGGCAGGAAGTCAAATTCTTTATGGTTGAATTATTTTGCAATTTGTCGGTGTATTTGCTTTCAAATAGTTGGAAAATAAATGAGTCAACACTGGTTCCGTAATATCTAACATTAAAATTAAAGGTATAGTAGTTTTTAAAATCGTTGTCGTTTGTAATTTTTGATTGTGTTGTTTGAATTCTTACGTCGTAGTTTACAATATTTTTTGCAGATAATTCAATTAACTGAATGTTTGTGTTTGAACCCATTGTGGTTCCGACGCCATTAATTGTGTAGTAATATTTCAAACTTGAATCAACAACTTGTAGCGCAGTATCTGCTGATTGGGTATGAATAGTGGTTTCATCGAACAGATATCCATCATAGCAAGTGTTAATATAATTCAAACCTTCATTTGTTTTGTCATTTGTTAAGAAAATGCCAAAATCATATTTGTTTTGAATTGAGCGTGGTAATTTTGTAATGATTTTGAAATTTAAAATAGATGTGTCGACGATTGTCTTGTCTGAAAAACTTAAAGCGGTAGAAATTTTAAAGGTTGAGTGGTCTACTGCATCAAAGTCAACAGACCAGATTGGATCCTCTGGGGCATCAGCCAACACTCGGGTTTTAAGCGAAGTCTTGTTTGGGTCGTTGTTGGTGCTCATTACCGTTTCAGTAGAATATAGGTTTAAATGGTTTATGCAGTCAAGTTTTGCTTTATTTAAAGCACTTTCACTTGATAAATTATATTTGATACCGTCGGTGTTGTATAGGTCATCACTTATGGATAGGTTTAAGGTAACTTTGCTGTTGAATACGTAGTAGTCGTCAACATAAATATCATCACCAGAACCGTCTTTTATTTCGTCTTTAACACGTTTACCAAATGCGTAGTTATTAAAATTGTTTGTCGTTTTATTTCCGTCTTTATCGTATAAATCAAAAGTAAATTCATATTGTGGATTTATTACGATTATTTCAATAGTTCTTGTCAAAAATCCTTTTTTAGATGAAAAGGTCAAAAGTAATTTTCCATAGCAATTTACTGGGATATTAATTACATAATAATTACTTTGAGCAGTCTCAAAATTTTCACGGTTGTTTATTCTTAAATTGTAAAGTTCGGTGTTAAAGCAAATAAATTGGCTTATAGATTTTCTTCCGTTTCCAATCATATAATATTTGCCGTCAATATAGTGAATGTTGTCAAGTTTCCTTGTCGCAATTTTACCCTGTAAAACATCTTCGTTGATTTCAGGTGAAAAATAACATTGAGCGGTATGTTCAATTTCGCCTTTTTTATAACTTACGATGTAAGTCGCTTGTCGAGTAAATTTGTATGGGATACCAACGCTGTCGGTTATCTCTTGTCCGCCATTTATAATTTCAGCACCATCTTGGTCTTCGGCATAACTTTCATCAGTTGACAAATTGTAGGTAAGCGAACCAATGGCACGTTTAATTTTAAAGTCGGATGCTCCTGATTTGAAAGTTATGGTAAGGTAGGATATAAGACCG
>JAGBBI010000272.1 GCA_017938565.1 Clostridia bacterium | reverse complement strand
TGGTAGGGGTAAATGGTCTCGAACCATCGACCTCAGCCTTATCAGGGCTGCGCTCTAACCAACTGAGCTATACCCCTATGGGGTTTGTAGTTTTAACTACAAACTTTTTATATGGTGGAGATAATCGGATTCGAACCGATGACCCCCTGCTTGCAAGGCAGGTGCTCTAGCCAACTGAGCTATACCCCCAAATGCCAAAACGAATGTGGCGGACAATAAACTATTTTCAAATCGCATTCTTCCTTGCGACTATAATATATTACCACTTATCATTCGTCTTGTCAATAATTTTTTTAAATTTTTTTATTTTTCTAAAAATTCTATTGCACTGTCAATTCTTACAATAACTTTATCCTTTCCAATTATATTTAAAATTTCATACAGGTCAGGGGTTTGTCTTCTTCCACTTACTGTAACTCTTACAATTGTTGAAAAATCTGCGATGCTTCCAAGATAAGCCTCTGGATTTTTCTTATATTCTTTCATATCACTTGCAAATCCAATCGACCCCGCAACCTCTTTCATTCTTGCAAACCATTCATCTTTGGTATCTTTTTCATTATAGGCATCTTTATATGCTTTTAAAACTTTAACCAATGTTTCTTTGTTAAATTTCTCATAATCATAAGCACTAAAATCATTTGAATATGTTTCATCAAACATAAATGCATAAAATTTAGCCACTTCAGAATATGTAGTTATATCTTTTCTTGGTCTTGCTGGATTTTTATCCATTCCAAGAACTTTAATAGCATAATCTTTATTATTTAACAACAAATTATAATCGTTAATATTATATTCCTTTGCCCAAGCAAGCGTCTTTTCATATAATGTTTCAGCATCCATTCTTGAAATAATATTTTTACTTACATTATCAATCTTTTGCAAGTCAAACAATGCTCCACTTTTACTCATATTTGAAATCTTAAAATCAAATTCTGAAATATCTGCATCTGGATTGTTCTCTCTCCAAGGCTCGAAATTTGAATTAATAATATTCATCAAGTAGTCAACAATTGCATTGCTTGGATACCCTTTTTCGTGGAACCATCTTGAGTCAGCCCAACTATCTTTACGCTTACTAACCTTACGAACTGTGTTTGTGTCTTTATCTATGGTATTAACGGTAGGTGTATGCAAGTACTTAGGTGCTGGCAACCCCATATATTCAAACAACTGAATGTGAAGCGGAACACTTGGATACCAACTTTCATCACGAATGACTGTTGTTGTATGCATTAAAGTGTCATCAACCAAGTGTGCCAAGTGATAAAGTGTTTGTCCATCGCTCTTTAAAATTATATAGTCATTAGAGTTAACCAAAAGCAATGAATCACCAATTCTTAAATCGTGGAATTTAAATCTCTTCATTCCATCGCCATTACTTTTTATACGAATAGTAAACGGTTTGCCCTGTTTTAAATTGTTTTCAATCTCAGAAAGACTTAAATCTCTGCACTTTGCCCATCTTCCATAATACCCCAATGGAAGCCCTAAGCGTACTTGTTCTTCCTTTGCTTCTTCATTTTCTCCTGTACAAAAACAAGGGTATGCCAAACCTCTTGAAACTAAATCTTTGGCAAAAGCTTGATAAATCTCCTTTCTTTTACTTTGGATATATGGACCATAATTTCCTTTAGATTCGGTTTCAGATATAAATCCTTCATCAAATTCAACGCCAAAACCACGGAGTGCAGGAACAAAGATATTAGCAGCTCCGGCAACTTCACGCTTACTGTCTGTATCTTCATCTCTTAAAAAGAAAACACCGTCTGCCGTAGACTTTGCCACAGCTCTATCAATTAAACATTGATAAACACCTCCGATATGCATATATCCAGTTGGGCTTGGAGCAAATCTTGTAACTTCTGTACCCTCTGGCAAATCTCTTGCAGGATATTCCTTATAATAGTCCTCTGGTGTTTTTGTTATGTTTGGAAATAATAAATCCGCAATTTTTTTATATTCATCTAAATTAGGCATAATATTCTCCTATTATTATTTAAGTAAACTGTTTTCGTCAATATATGTTGCTGTTAAATCTGACATATGAAGCCAAACAGCAAGTGGAAATCTTCGATAACTTTCGCTAATTGCGCTTCCGCTTCCACCTTGAACCCTTGCATCAAAACCACCCATATGCCAATTAATAGCAATGGCTTCTTCACGAGTAAGTCTTATAAATCCATTAATTATGTACACAGATTTCTCGCCATGTCCATAAGGCAACTTTTCATCAACTGAGTAATAAGGTTTTTGCACCCACTCACCATTTTCCTTCACGTTTCTAAAATCAACTTTATAAAAGTCAATTTTACATAAATCATGTTAAAGCCCACAAACAGCTATGGATTCTTCGCTTATTGTATCAAAATTACCATATTCGTCCAACACAACTTTTCTAAGCCTATAAAACACATTTAAGCTATGTTCGCAAAGCCCGCCTTCATGGTCGCAATGAAATCTTGCACTTGCTGGGGCGGTGAAAAAATCTGACTTTTCAAGGTAGCCAATCAATTCTTCGACGCCTTCCCTTTTGATTTTATCACGAACTATATTGATAAATGTTTCTTTATTCTTATATAAAATATCTTCCATTAAATTTCCTTGTTTATGATTTTTAACAAACTTTTAACCATCTGTTAAAAACCATATTTTTTAAACTACAATATTAAATATTTTCCCTGCAACATAAATTATCTTCTTTGGCTCTGAAGTTAAATATTTATTTATTTCAGGAGAGGCTTTTGCTGTTTCAAGAATCTCTTCCTTTGTTGCATCTTTACCGGCCCTAACCACTCCACGAAGTTTTCCATTAATCTGAATTGGAACTTCAATTTCATCTTCTACCAAATATTTTTCATCATAGTTTGGCCATACATCGTCTAAGATATCTTTGTCAAACAAAATTTCATACATTTCACTTGTAATGTGCGGAGCTATTGGATTTAACAAAATCAAAAATTGACGCAATTCTTCCTTTGTAATAAACCCATCTTCCTTAACTCTCTTTAAAAATTTCATAAGTGAAGAAATTGCAGTATTAAGTTTTAAGTCTTCCAAATCTTCACCAACTTTCTTAATTGTTCTATTCAAGTCATAGATGTGTTCTTTGCTAACTTCTTCACCCTTGACGATATCAAGCAAACTCCAAACCCTGTTTACAAAGTTCATAATACCATTAATGCCATCAAAAGTCCATGGAGTATTATCTTCATAACCACCCAAGAAATGAACGTGAAGACGTGTAACATCGGCGCCATATTGTGTTAAAACATCAATTGCAGGAACACCATTTGCACTGCTCTTGCTCAATTTCTTTCCTTGGTCGTCCAAAATCAAGCCACTTCCCATTTTTCTGATAAATGGATCACGCGTTGGAACAACGCCTATTTCATATAAGAAGTTCTGCCAAAAGAAAGCATACAATACGTGGCGAGTTATATGTTCCGTTCCACCAGTATAGCAATCTACACTTCCCCAATACTTAAGCTTATCATAATCTGCTAATGCTTTATCATTGTGTGGGTCGCAATATCTTAGCCAATACCAACTTGAGCCCGCCCAGTTAGGCATTGTATCTGTTTCACGTTTTGCTTTGCCACCACACTTAGGACAAGTACAATTAACCCAATCGCTGATTTTAACAAGTGGAGAATCTCCTGTATCATTAGGTAAATAGTCGTCTGTTTCAGGAAGGCGTAATGGCAAATCTTTTTCTTCCAAACAAACCGTTCCGCAATTTTCACAATAAATGATTGGGAAAGGTTCACCCCAATATCTTTGCCTATTGAATGGCCAGTCCTTCATTTTATAGTTAATTTGCTTATGTCCCACGCCCATTTGAATTATTTTTTCACTGATTGCCTTCTTTGCCTCGCTCACAGTTAGCCCAGTAAATTCTTCACTGTTTACAAGTTTACTGTCAAGTGGTAAATATGTTTGCTTTTCAACAGCAGAAGTTGAGCAATCGCCCTCAATAACTTGCTTCATTGGGATACCAAATGCTTTGGCAAAATCGTAATCTCTTTGGTCATGTGTTGGAACTGCCATAACGGCACCGGTACCATACCCAGCCAAAACAAAATCACCAACAAACACTTCAACTTTTTCATTATTAAGTGGGTTTATTGCATAAACTCCTTGAACTTTGCAACCAGTTTTCTCTTTATTATCACTCATTCTATCAAATTCAGAGCGAAGTGCTGTTTTTTCTCTGTATGCTACAATATCATCAAAGTTCGATATATTATCTTTAATCTTGTCTAGCAAATTGTTTTCTGGTGCAAGAGTCATAAATGTAACACCATAAATAGTCTCAATGCAAGTTGTATATATTTCTATATCTCCAATTTGATTGTTCGATGAGTCAAACAGATTAAATTTAACCTGCATCCCTTCACTTTTACCAATCCAGTTGCGTTGTTGCTCTTTAAGATATTCATTCATCTGAATTCTTTCAACATTCCCAAGAAGTTGCTCGGAATACTCCTTCATCTTCAAAAACCAAACCGAACGCTCAACTTGTTGAACAAGCCCATTACACCTATCGCATCTTCCCCCTTGGCTGTCTTCATTTGAAAGTACAGTTTTGCAATTAGGACAAAAGTTTACAGTACCATATTCTTTATATGCTTTGCCGTGATTATATAATTGCATAAAAATCCATTGAGTCCATTTGTAATAGTCTTCATCACTTGTACAAAAAGACCTATCTTTATCAAACGATAAGCCAAGCAGTGAAAATTGGTCGGTTATCTTTTTAAAGCCATCTGCAACGAACTTGCGTGGATTTGTTCCATATTTAATTGCCGCATTCTCAGCTGGAAGCCCAAATGCGTCTCCGCCAATAGGGAATAAAACATTATAACCACAAAATCTTTTGTATCTAGCCAAGGCATCTGATGGAACAGTTCCTTTTAAATGTCCCATATGAAGATTTCCACTTACATTTGGGAATTCATAAAGCATATAATATTTGGGCTTTGTAGGATGAAAATCAACCGCAGCAAAGCACTTTGACTCTGCCCACTTATCTTGCCATTTCTTTTCAATTTCTCTAAAATTATACTCTTTCATACTTTTTCGTGTCCTTTTATAAATCGATAGTTTAAATTTTATCACAACTATTTACAACTTTCAAGTATTAATTAACTTAATAACATATTTTGACACAAAAAAATGGACTACACATATTGTAGTCCATTCACTATTGTTTATTAAACATTCAAAAGTCTGAATATCTTCTTGTTTAGGATCATAAACACAAGGTCTAATAACCAAATAACGTTCCAACCCAAAATAATTCTTAAAAGAGCAGCAACAATCTTGCCTTCTTTAAGTCTTGTTAGGAACCCAAAAATAAGTGATGTTATAGGAATTATTGCAAGAATAACACTTACAAGATATCCAAAACCGAAATAATCCTTTGAAGAACCTTTCTTTGCCATTATATAAACCCTCCATATAAGTTTTTATGTATTCATAATACTATATTCTAGTACAAAAATCAACCAAATATTACACAAATTTTTTAAAATTAAAATTAACCTTGCAATTGGTCTTTACTTATCTTAATATTAAACCCTTCCGGTGCAACCAAAAATATATTCCCTTTTATTCTTTGAATACTTCCATTTAATGCACACACTCCGCCACTGACAAAGTCCAAAATTCTTTGCGCCTCATCGTCTGAAATGTTATCCAGATTTAAAATGGCCGGTTCTGTTTGCTTTAAATAATCAACCAACTTTTTAACATCATCATAGCATTTAGGTGTAAAAAACACAAAATTCTTCTGGTTATACGAGCCATAAGGATTAAATGTTTGAGTATAGCCTGTTTCGCCCATACTATCGTATTCTTGAGGTCTAACGGTATTAAATTGATCCCTATTCATTGCAAAAGAATTAGGATTAGCACTTGAGTTTGATTGCATAAAAGAATTGGTCATAATATTAAAACTATCGTCATAACCCCTATTTTTAGTTTTCTTTTTTTTCTTTTGCTCTTTTTTTAACGCTTTCATTTCTTTTTTCGTTAAAGGTCTATCTTCAAAAGCTTCTTCTTCTATTTCTTCTTCCTCAGACTCAAAGCCAATGCCTTTCATTATCCAATTAAAAAGTCCCATATTTATATACCTATTCCATTTTTCTTCTTAGTATCAACATTATTTTAGCATAATAAATATAGTTAGTCCAATTAAATTAAATAAAAAACAAAAAAAGGATGCAAAATTTTTGCATCCTTAATTAGCCTTTATCTTAAAACAAGCCTTTCTTAGCGTAAACAACTCCACCTACTTTTATTTTTCCATCTTCGTAAGTTGCATCGCTTGTCTTAACGTCTCCAACATAGAAGGCAATTGAGCCGTCATCTTCTTTCTTCCAAGTAAATCCAGCTTCTTTTTCTTCTACCTTTTCATCATCTGGCCACCACTTTGGAGCATCAAAGCCATAATAAACCTTTCCATCCCCTTTAAGTTCGATTGTTGTGCAATAAATCTTTGCCGAAATTACAGCAGCTGCTTTTTCAAGCGCATTTGCAGCTTCATAATCAAACTTTTTCCCATAAGATTCTTCAAATTTTTCTTTTGATGCAACTTCAATACCTGCAACACTTGCACTTTCAACTGTGTAAGTTCCTTTCGCACCACAACCAGTGAATAGTAACGCACAAGGAATCATAACAACAAGCGCCATCATCAAGCTTAAAAACTTTTTCATATAATTTACCTCCAAAATATATTTGTACCTACAATATTAGCATAACTTTTAAGACCTGTCAAAAAATTTTTTCATAATTTTGACACAAATTTTTGATTTTTAAAAATTCGTAAATATAATCGCAATTGCAATCGACAACAAGTTTATCTATTTGCCAAAATAACACTTTCAAACCATTATATGAAAAGATAAAATTTGTTGTGAAATATTTAAAAGGAGTAAAGAAAATGAAAATTCAACCACTATTTGACAGAGTTGTTCTTGAAAGGATAAAAGAAGAACAACCAAAATCTATCGCAGGACTGGTGCTTCCAATGCCCAGCGAAGAACAACCTCTTCTTGCAAAAGTAATTGCCGTTGGTAATGGATTTAATTCCGAAGGAAAGCAGACCGAAATGCAAGTAGAAATCGGAGATACAATTCTTTACAGCAAATACGCTGGCAGTATTTTTAAATTTGAGAACAAAGAGGTTGTAATCATTCGACAAAACGACATATTAGCAAAAATAATCGAAAAGAAATAAGGAGAAATTATGAGTAAACAAATTGAATATTCAGAGAACGCACGCAACAAACTTTTATTAGGCGTTAAAAAACTTTCCAGTGCGGTTAAAGTAACACTTGGTCCCAAGGGACGAAATGTAATTTTAGGTCGTAAATTTGCAACCCCACTTATTACAAACGATGGTGTAACCATTGCAAAAGAAATTGAACTGGATGACCCAATTGAAAATATTGGCGCCGATATCATAAAAGAGGTAAGCATTAAAACAAATGACCTCGCAGGAGACGGCACCACCACCGCAGTTGTTCTTGCCGAAGCCTTAATAACCGAAGGCATAAAAAATGTTGTCGCTGGTGCAAATCCAATAGAACTTAAAAATGGAATTAAAAAAGCCGTAGACTTCGTAAGCGAAGCACTAACCAAAAAATCTAAGCCAATAGAAAGCAAAGCGGAAATTGCTCAAGTTGGCACCATATCAGCAGGAGACTCAGAAATTGGGGACTTAATCGCTACAGCAATGGAAAAAGTAGGCAGAGATGGCGCCATCACATTGGAAGAGGGAACAGGCACCAACACCGAACTTATATTTGTTGAAGGACTACAGTTTGATAGGGGCTACCTTTCACCATATATGTCAACCGACATGAATAAAATGATAGCAGAACTTGACAACCCATTAATACTTATGACCGACCGTAAAATTACAAGTCTAAACGAACTTTTACCTATTATTGAACCTGTTGCAAAAGAAGGACGCAAGTTATTAATAATTGCAGACGATATTGAAAGCGAGGCACTTGCTTCACTTGTATTAAATAAATTAAAAGGAAATCTACTTTGCGTTGCTGTAAAGGCTCCAGCCTTTGGCGACAGACGAAAAGACTTAATGAAAGACATTGAATCACTTACCGGCTCGACAATCATTTCAAGCGAGGTCGGAATGAATTTCTCTTCTGCCAACATTGAAGTACTTGGAACAGCGAAAAAAGTTATAATAGATGCAACGTCTACCACAATTATCGAAGGTGGAGGAAAGCACGAAACTATCGAAGCAAGAAAAACTCTAATTAGAGAACAACTTGAAAACCTTGAAACCGAATATGAAAAAGAAAAAGCCAGCGAACGGTTAGCAAAACTTTCTGGAGGTATTGCTATCATAAAAGTTGGAAGTGCAACTGAGTTTGAAATGAAAGAAAAAAAACTCAGAATTGAAGACGCCTTAAGTGCCACTAAATCTGCTACAAAAGAGGGGATTGTTGCCGGAGGTGGAATTGCACTTCTATCAGTCTACGACGAACTGAAACATTTTACCGAAATATTAGAGAATGACACCAAAACCGGTGCCGAGATTGTTCTTAAAGCACTATCTGCCCCACTTCGTCAAATTGCGCAAAATGCTGGTAAAGATGCTGGCGTAATTGTAAATGAATGTATGTTAAAATCCAAAGAGTGGTATGGATATGATGCTCAAAACGACAAATTTGTTAATATGGTTAACGCTGGAATAATTGACCCAACAAAAGTAACAAAAGAAGCAATTATTAATGCCGGTAGTGTCGCAGGGACACTTCTTACGACCGAGTGTATTATTGCCGACACGACCCAAGACGGAAATAACCAATAAAGTTTATCTCAATAATTATTTTCTATTTTTTGACATTAAAAAAGCCTTAGGAAGCACACCACTCCTAAGGCTTTTACTTAATCTAAACGTACTATATCTTAATCCATTCAAAAAACATATACGGGTCGCCAATGTACCTACTTGCAATATAGTTTGTAGTTAAAGACTTTGCAAAAAGCTCTTTATCTTCTATAATTTGAGCGTCAATCTTTACACTTTGTCTGCAGTGTGGCTTTATCTTCCACTCTCCACTTATAGTAGCAGATTTCAAATTCTTAGAATCCCTAAAGGCATCCCCGCCAATCCTTTTTACACTATCCGGAATAACAATTGTGGTTAACGATGAACAATTAGCAAAAGCATCATCTTCAATAACCTCTACCCCTTCTGGAATCACAATAGACTTCAAACTTTTACAACCATAAAACATTGAGTAACTAATAACTTTAACATTCATACCGGCAGGATAGCTAAACGACTGTAGATTTTCGCAATTTGCGAAAACTCCATTACCCATTTCATGAACACCACTAGGCAAATTGATTGTCTTTAATTTGTAACAATATCCAAAAGCATACTTTTCCACAATTTGCAACCTACTATTGTCCAAGATATTAATTTCTTCAATATTATGACAATTCGCAAATGCGTGAGATTTAAGTATTTTTACACTGTCCGGAATATTGATTTTTGTAATTTCTTTATTTAAAGAAAATGCATATTCACCGATTATTTCTATTCCACTTGGGATTGACGGATTTATTCCTGCTATTTGCAAGGTTTTCGTAGTTTTATTTATCAAACAATTATCTTCAATTATATAATTTATGCTACCATTTGGAAACTGAAGTTTAGAAATTGTCTCTGCTGAAAATGCACAACTTCCTATTTCCTCAATATTTTTTGGTAAAAGAACTTCTTTTAAATTAACACAAGTATAGAAAGCTTTTGTTCCAATAGTCTTTAAATTCTCGCACTTAGATGCATCAACCTTCTCCAACTTTGTTGCATTATGAAAAGCAATTAAAGATATTTCTGTACACGATTCTGGAATTTCAATCTCCGTTTTCTGCTTCCCATAATCAGTTATTCCCGTCAATGTACCACTGCTACTGTTGTAATACAATACTTGAATAAATTTTGCATAGACTTTAATTTCATCGGCTTCACTTACATCAAGTTCAACCACCTTGGTGTCTTCATCAAAATCTTCAGACAAATACCAACCAAGAAAATCATAGCCTTCTTTTTCAGCATCCTCTAAAATAATAATGCCGTCGGCTTTTAAATACTTTGTTTTGTTAGAAGGCGAATTTACCCCTCCATCAAGTTAGTAAATAATTTCGCACTTAGAACTATCGCTAATCCAAACAAAGCCACAAACCAACGGCGTGATTATCATTAAAATGATAAGAATAATATTCAGTTTTTTCATAAATTTAAATCCCCCACTTAAATTTATAAAACTATTATACCACAAATTTAACTTTTGTCAAGACCAGCCAATTAAAGCAACCACTCTTTAACTTTCGATAAAAAACTCCAAAGAAAATCTTTGGAGTTTTTTATCGTCTTCCAGTAGCAAGGGCGTCGCAAATTTCGTTATACTTATCACCTGCGTGTCCTTTTACCTTGTTAAAGGTTACTCTATGTTTTTCGGTTAAGGCAATTAGTTCTTGCCAAATTTCTTTATTTGCGACTGGTTTCTTTTGAGAGTTTTTCCAGTCGTTTTTTATCCAACCCTCAATCCAATTATCGTTAAAAGCATTGACAACATAAGCACTATCACTGAAAAGTTCAACCTCGCAAGGCTCTTTCAAAAGTTTAAGTGATTCAACACACGCCGTCAATTCCATTTTATTGTTAGTTGTTTCTTCTTCGCTTCCAGATATTTCTCTTTCAATCTTTCCGTAAATCAGTACTGCACCCCAACCACCTTTACCGGGATTACCAGAACAAGCACCATCTGTATAAATTACAACTTTTTTCATTAAATTATACTCTCTTATTTGTTTGTTGAGCCAAATCCGCCAGTTCGAACCGTTGTTACCTCAGCTTCGTCGTCTACCGTTAAAAACTTAAAGAAATAAATATGGCCAATTTTATCACCAGCCTTTATTTCGTACGGATTTTTACCATGGTTAAACAACATAAATCCTATATTTCCGTCGTTATTAGGATTGTCTGCGTAATCACTTTCAATAATACCAAGGCCTTGAGAAACCATCATTTCTCTTTTCCCCATCCCCGATGTGGTTGCAAGTGCAAAACCTTCATCATGATTACAATAGGCTTTTACGTTTAGGAAAATAGTTTCAGTTTCTCCTGGCATTATAACTTTGTCGATTGGGGAATAACAATCATAACAAACAGAGTGTTTTGTCGCCCTTACAGGCATTTTTATATCTTCTGCTTTTTGCCCATACTTTAAAAATTCATCTTTAATTTTCGCAAACTTTCTCATCTTAAATCTCCTTAGTGTTTAACTTAAATCATTATAACACACTAAGAATACTTTAACAAATATTTTTATGCGGTATTGAAAAAGATTAGTCCTTATCTTCAGCAGACTCTTCTTTTTCACTTTCAAGATGGGCCATCTCTTCTTGTGTTAAATTAACCGATTC
>JAGBBI010000271.1 GCA_017938565.1 Clostridia bacterium | reverse complement strand
CTTTCTGTCTGCTTCTTTGTTGTCTCATACATATCATATGAAACCTTAAGTTGTTTTAAACTTTTTTCTACCTGAAGCGTGTCAGTCTCATTATTCGCCATATCTTAATGTCTTTTCTTTTTATTTTCGTTTATAATCATTTTATCTGTTGCAATACCTATGTTTTCTTTAAGTATTTTCATTACCTTTTGTGGGTTTTCATTTATATCGTGTTCCCAAATTCTAATAATCGGAATACCCCTCGAAAGTGCCCACTCGTTTTTAATTTTATCTACCCTTGCATTCTTTTTCTGTGTTGGGGTCATTTCTTCATAAACCTTACCATATGAATGCCAATAATCTCCATCAACTTCAATTAACACCCTACATTCAGGCAAATAAAAATCATAGTATCTTTTTATACTTTCTGCGTAATATTGTTCTTCGTATTTTACCCCAAGTTTGTCAAGAAATTCTTTTGCAAATTTCTTTTCTAACTTAGATGTACCATATTTCGGATGTGGTTTCTTACTGCGTTCAATATTTTTCGTTATAATCTCGCTTACACTTGGTTTCCTCTTTTTCTTTACCGTTCTTGAGCGAGGTTTCTGACTATTGTTAGTTTTTTTTGTTGGTTGTGCCATACTATTCGTATTCTATTGTTGAATATTCTGCTGTTACCATAAACTCTACATTTTCATCGGATGTATAATCTAACTTAATTGGGTAAATGGACGTTATTGAAACTCCATATAAGGTCATTTTCATAATTTCAACGCCCGTTCTATCAATGAATACTATTTGTAGTGTTCCAATCTCCTTATTTTTAGAAAGTTTTACCACTTCTTTAAAATTTTCTGTGGAAAACATCTTCATTGTTAACGTATTTTCGTTACCAAAATTAACCCCCTTCACCACATACCCATCTATAGCCATTTTTTCAGGAAACACCACCACAAATCTATTTTGTGGTATTGGGTAAAATGTTGGTATCTTACAAAGTAAATCTGCCATCTCTATCTCTTTTAAAATAATTATTTCTTACCGTATTTTTTCTGAAAAAAATAATTATCTTGGAGAGCATCTATGTTTTTTTGTATTTCTTCACAAGATTTCTTAAACGTAACTACTTCTTCAGATGTTAATGAAAACCATTCATTTAAAACTTTATCTCCTAAAAACTTGGTATGTAACATTTTTTCCATTAAAAATGGATGTTCTGTCTCATAGTGCGAAACAAGATAAATTTCTCCCGCATTACCCGTCTGAAGTTTCTTTATTCGTTTCTGAATATCTCCACGAGTAACACCAATTTTGAAAATTCCTTCTTTTTCACTATCTCCTAATAGATAAACACTTCCCATTTTCTTTTAGTTTATTAAAATATAAAAAGAAAACAAAGTAAGTCAATATATTTTAAATAATGAAACTATTTATAAATGAAAATATTGTACAGATATGAAAAAGAATACAATGAAGACAAATATTAATCAAATTAGAACCATTTCATCAAGAATGCCTAAGACTATTAATGAGGCAATTAATTTTAATGAAGATGATGATATGGATATGATGGATATGCCTGAAGAAGGTCCCGAAGAAGAACTACCTACTGAGGCTCCTGTTGCTGAAGATACTCACAATATAGATAATTTTATCTCTAATATGAGAAAAGAATCACTTGGAATTATGAAAGCACTTGCTGATAACCCAGATGATTCAGTTTATCAGTTTGCTAAGAAAATCTTCCAACTTGCAGATAAGGCTCACGAAGACCAAAAAGAAGGAAAAGACATTAATGGTCAACCTAAACAGCAAATGAATCCACAAAGACCTATGTAATAAAAAAGCAGCCTACTCAGGCTGCTTTTTCCATTCATATTTATAAAGTCCATAATCCCATATTTTAGCATATCCCAATTTTTCTGTCATTTCTCTCTCTGTCATATCCATAGACAAATCATACTTTCGATGAAGAGATTTCTTCCTTAAATTAAATTTATGTATCCTCTCCTTTGGATTAATGCTATTAATATATCTATATTCAGGCTGCAATATTCCTGTTAATGAAAAGCCAATTAACGTATATAAATTTTTTTCACTTGTAACTGTCCATCTCCTATCCGCAAATGATTTTACACTATTTGGGTTATATTCTTTTACAAAATGAGAAAACATCCTACCGCCAACACCTTGACAAATATATTTGTTATCTGTCGCAAATCTATTTAAAATCCATTCTCCACTTTTCCCTGTCTTACTAAAACACATTACCCCAATAAGCGTACCTTGATAAAAGGCTCCATAAGATATTGTTGTGTTACTATATCCTTGTATATGATTTTTTGATAAAAAAGATTTAGCATCTTCATTACATATTACCCTAATATTGCATTTTCTTGCCATAATTTTAGGACACAAGCGGTCTATATTTAGAATGTGTTCTATTTTTCTTAAAACCAATTCTTTATTTAAAAGATATTCATCCTCAAATATTTGTATAAGTTTTATACCCTTCTCGTTACATTCGTTCAACTTATTTATGTGATACCATTTATCTTTACCGTTTATTTCTGAATGCCAATATAAACCATTGTATTCTATTCCTATTTTTTTTGACGGAATATAAATGTCAAGTTCTTTGCCATTAAGAATATTTCTATCGTGCAAAACAATGTTCTCTTCACCTAATTTACTGCATAGATATTGATATATCTCCATTTCCCCAATAGAAAAAGTATTGCTACAAGACGGACACCCGTGACCGTGTAAATGGTCATAAGGTAACTGTTCAAACTCCCCGTGTTTCGGACATATAATAATAATTTTATCGTGAGACGTTTTATATTCTACTTTTGAATAATCATATTTATTTTTATGAACTTCATTAGCACGCGTAATAAATTCTTCCTGTGTCATTCTATTATTTATTCCATTCTCGTTATATCCGCATTTTCTACAACCCTGCCCTATTAAATGTTTTGAAGGGGTTTGATAAAACTCCCCGTGTTTTGGACATATAATACACACTTTATTATGCATATCAGTATATTCTACCTTGGAATAATCATATTTATCCCCGTGTACACCTCTAAATTTTTCAATTATTTCATCTTGATTCAATCCTTTACCTGCACACTTAGGACAGCCTTGTCCTAAAATATGATTCATTCCTATTTGTTCAAATTCACCGTGTATGGGGCAAATAATAGTTACCTTTGTATTAATGTTTTTATACACTACTTTAGAATAATCATATTTATCCCCGTGTGTTTCCTGAGAT
>JAGBBI010000270.1 GCA_017938565.1 Clostridia bacterium | reverse complement strand
GGTCTGCTGGGATACCCAGACAACCGATTTTTTCTGCGAAGGCAAGAAAAATAACAAATTAGGAATATAGAAAAGCAGAAAGAAGTTAGGACTTATTAGTCGTTCTTTCTCAAAAATTTAGATATAGAAAAATACCTTTATAGAACTGAACAAAAATATTTAATTTTACGAGGAGAACTTAATGAATTTTAATGATAATCAACAACTTAATATTAACAATTTAATACAATGCGAAGTCGATAGAATTTCGCAAAAATACAATAAAGATTTTCTTGATTGTGAAGACCTAATTAAGATTACAGGTCTTGGAAGAGATAACGTTAGAAATTTGATGAGAAGTAAAAATTTCCCTACAACAAAAGTCGGAAAAAGACAAGTTGTGAGTGTGCTAAATTTTGTTACTTGGCTCACTCTAAACAACAATACAAGCGAGGTGCAAAATGGCTAAAAAGAAAGCTCAAACAAAAACACGCAGAGCCAATAATGAAGGTTCAATTTTTCAAAGAAAAGATGGCTTGTGGACTGGCTCTATTACACTTGGTTATGATGACAATGGAAAAATAAAACGCAAGGTCGTTTATGGAAAATCAAGATTAGAAGTTGCCAACAAAGTAGCCGAACTCACAAACCGAATATCAAACGACAATTATGATTTAGTGAACAACAACTCACTCTCCACTTTAATGAAAGAATGGTTATTAGTGTTTAAGAAAACACAAGTAACAGCAAGAACATTTGAAAATAATTTTAGACATTTTAACTTATACATTGAGCCAAAAATTGGTGGTATGAAATTAGATGAAATAACAAGTATTACAATACAAAAATTACTCAATGAAATGCTTGAACAAAAATTAAGTTTGGACTATGTTAAGAAAACAAAATTCTTACTCAGACAATTCTTTGAATATGCAGTTGATAATAAATTGCTTGTTGTCAATCCTGTTGATAGAACAAAGGTAAGAAGTAATGAGAGGAAAATTTATGATGGTCAAAAAGAATATAAAGCCATACCTATTGAAGCCCGAGAAGAATTTATTGAATGTTTAGATAATAATGATTTTCTAAAACCACTTTGTTTAACAATGATGTTTGCAGGGCTTCGTAGTGGCGAAGTTTTAGCTTTACAATGGCAAGACATAGATTTTGAAAATAAAACCATATCTATTGAACGAGGATTAACCATAGAGCCAAAATTCAATAGCGAGGGCAAAGTAATTAAAAGAGTTACAATAATTAGTGATACAAAAACAGCTTGTTCTAAACGAGTTGTGCCAATGCCTGACATTTTAATAAATGCCTTAAATGATTACAAATTAAGACAAGCAGAAATCTCAAACAAAAGCAAAGTTGATTTGCTTGATAAACATTGTTTTGTGTTTGCTAATGATGATGGTAGTTTTAGGACATATTCTGGCACACAAAAGATATTTGATAGATTTTTAAAGAAATACAACTTAACTCAATATAATATCCATTTTCACGGATTAAGGCACACTTACTCAAATATGTTGTTTGAAGCCGACCAAAATCCAAAAGTTATACAAAACTTGCTTGGTCATAAAGACGTTAAAACAACAATCTCAACATATAACTCTGTTGATAAAAGTTATTTTGAAAAAGCAACAAATGTTCTCAATGAGCAATTTAAAGAGAACGACAATGAAAAGATTGTTGAACAAATCAAAGATGATGATATTGACAAAATTATAGAAATGCTACAAAAAAGAAAACAGCAAGAACTTGAACAAGAAGAATATGAAAGAGAACAAAAGAAAAAGAAAAAACAAAGTGATATGGAGATGTAAAAATCATTGTAGCAGTTTGTAGCAAATTGTAGCAAATATATCAGTTTTAGGCAGTTTTGAAAAGAATTAGACCGATAGTGAAAAATTACTCACTATCGGTCTTTTTTTGTGCTAATTTTATATTAAAAATCATTTGCTACAAAAATAGGGGTCATTTGCTACACTAAATTTGACCTAATTTTGATTAAAAAACAATGAAAAAACCCCGAAATTTCGGGGTTTAACTGGTAGGATTGAGTGGACTCGAACCACCGACCCCCACCTTATCAGGGTGGTGCTCTAACCGGCTGAGCTACAATCCTATATGTTTGTTTTAACGACTTTAACAACTGTCGTCGGATATAACCAAGTGGCTAGATTTCCCTTATCAGGGTGGTGCTCTAACCGACTGAGCTACAAGCCATCATGAACATTCCCAATATCGGCGGGGATAAGCCAATATTCTTAAGAATGCCCTTTTATTATACATATAAAACAAAAAACTGTCAAGCATTTAATCAAAATTTTTCAAAAAAACTTTAAGAAACTAAAAACTTTCTCTTTTTTTGCAAAAACTTACAAATACCCATAATAAACGCTATCAAAATTCTCACTTTAGCAAACAAACAATTCTCTAATGAAAATAAAAAACGAACTCACCCCTACGACCAGCAAACTAACTACATACAAAACCTTGAACAGACATTTTCCCTTTCTAATTTTTGCTTAAATGCGCTATATTTATCAAGCGTATTGAGCAAATACCTTTCTTTTGCTTCACTCGACATTCCTTTCATTGCCTTGTTATCTATCAAATATTGAACAGGGTTTGAAACAACTTCATCTTGAGCAAGCAAAAATTCTACCTTACTTTTAAAATCTTCATCTTCATTTGATATCACTTTTATCTTTGCATTAACAACATTCTCTTTTCCAACCAATCTTCTTTTTGCTCTTTGTGCAATATTTTTTAAAACATCATTATTTATCATCACTTTATCTCCTTAAATTATGTAACCTAAATAGAGGTTTAAAAAAATTATATAATATATTCATAAATTAACAAAAGACTATTTTTTCTTAAAAAATCTAATTTTGTCGAATTTTTCCGAAAAGACAAACAATAACCTATTATTTTTTTACTGTTACTTGCTATATTTTTACCTCGCCACTTCTCCATTTTAATAAAATGATATGGAGTGTAAAAATAAAAAAAGGTTGAAGCAAATCAACCTTTTTCTTTTTATTTAAACATTATGAACAATCTTACAATTATCTTGTTCTTGCTACACTTGAAAGTGTGTATGCAAGTCTGATTCCGCAAGCAGAACTTAACCATCTGTTTCTCGTTATGCCTGTTGATGTTACATACTTTCCATTCTTCAATGTCGTCAAATCTCTTGTCCAATAATCACAATATGATGACGACGCAACTCCTGCCAACATACAAACAACATCACTTGCATAAGCTTTTAAGTCTGTCAAGTTTGTTCTTACATCACTCTCTGATGCC
>JAGBBI010000269.1 GCA_017938565.1 Clostridia bacterium | reverse complement strand
CCCTTTTTTGTTTTCTCGTTCTGAAGACTTTATAACATTTTTATCACTCAAGGCGTAATGAAAAAATCTTTGCTTATTAAATGTCTGCACTTCCATAATTGCAGATTTAATGCCAACTGAAATTAATTCATTTAACAGTCGCATTAAAAGTTCATAAGCCACTTTTATACTTCTTGAGTCTTCTTTAGTATAAATATAATCGATGACAGCGACATCAGGATTAACCAAATCTGCATAATAGGAATTATTAATAGACGCACCGGAAAAGCCAACACATTCATCGCCTTGAAAAGCCATAATATAAATTTCGTTCTTACTATTTATTTCTTCGGCGAATTCGCTTTCATCTCTTTTTTCATATTCAAGCCCATACATTTCATTGATGAGTTTCATTAACGCTTCAGCATCACTGCCATTTGCAGTTCTTAATGTAAAATTATTTGCCATTAAGTCTCCTTAATCATTTATCATTAGGTCTGGTATTAACGCATTTAATAGTTCTATATATTTTTCTTCGAAATTTTTGTATTGTTTTGATTCCATTTTATGTAGTTTGGAAACAATAAACTCAACTTGATTAAAACCTTGTTTCGAATGATTAGTGTAGCTATTTTTCAAAGTCTTACCAAACATTTTTTCAGCGAAATATGTTTGAATAGAGCGTACCAATGTTTCATTAATATATGTGTTCACGCCACTGTAACCCGCCTCCATTGAAATATTGCATAATACATTTTTAATTTTATCACCAAATTGATATCGATATTTTTCAGTTAATGGGTTAATGATTGGATGGCTAAATTCGTGTATAAGATGGGCAAGGTATCCAACTATTTCTCCAGCTGAAGGGTTTAAAGATATCTTTCTATAAGCGCCCTCGTGGCAATATACTTTCTCGCCAGTTTTAATCCCATTTGAGCCAGAGCATTGATGTAAAAGCAAATTTATACAATATCCATTAGGGTCTATATTTGTCATATAAAAATCAGATAAAAAGTCAAACAATGCTTTTTCGTTTTGTCGAACTAATTTTTCATAGTCTTTTACACATTGCATATAAAAATCTTCATTTTGCATATAAAATAATTCAAAATCAATATCTTTAACAAAATCTTTTACACTATTCAGAAACTTTAATATCCTATCTGAACCTTTTAAGCGAGTTTTAAAAGGTTCAGAATTTACACCTAAAAAATTATACGACTCATCCATTTGCATAAATAATTCAATAGGTCTTCCGTATGCAAAATCAACACCAAATTCTTTAATGATGCTATTAAGTTCGTTTATGATTTTGTGATTTATATAGGGTTTAAGGTATTCTATTGTTAATCGCTCATACTCTGGATAAAAATTATTATCAAACATATTAGGAACAACATCTTTGTAATTAGATAGCCTTAGCATTAATCCCAAAAGTTCAGTCCTTTTATCTACGCATATTCCAATCATTCCAAGCCCTCCAAATCACTTTCCTATTTTATACCATAGATTACAAAATAAAGCAATAAAAAACCTAAGGTTGGATATCGCACTTTAAGCAACCTTAGGTTTTTGTTTCAAACTTATCATAAATCAAACAAATGAACTATTGCTCTTGTCCACAGTGATTACAGAATTTAGAATCTGCATCTATTTCAGAGCCACAATGTTTACAATACTTTTTGTCTTCTTCTGTCTGAATTGTATCTTTGCCAACAGATTTTGCTATATCTTTCTTAAGAACGTATTCGGCTTCAGATAGTGTCTTTACGCTTGGGTCAATCTTTTGTGCCCTTTTAATAGTTGAACGATGATTGCTAACCCCATGAATGATAATATATGCAGTAGTAATTACAAACATTATTATAAATATTGCAAAAAACCCTCCCATAAAAAACCTCCGTTAACTTATAAATTTTCTATAAAAAAATCGAATACTATTAAGCATCCGATTTTTGCTGGTGGGCCATCGGGGACTCGAACCCCGGACAAACAGATTAAGAGTCTGCTGCTCTACCAACTGAGCTAATGGCCCAAAATATTTAATTTTTGCTCAAAAACATTAATAGTATACCACAAAATTTTTAAAATGCAACAATTTTTTTGATATTTTTTAAAATTTATGCTATAATTATTTAATATTTTACTTTTAGGAGTTTTTATGGATAAAAAAACTGTTTTAATAACCGGAGCCTCTGGCGGGATTGGCGGAGCTATTGCTAAGGAATTTGCAATGCGTGGCTATAACATTATTTATCATTATAATAGCACATATAATGAAAGCCAACTGCAAGAACTTATGAAAATTACCAATATATTGCCAGTTAAAGCCGATTTTACAAAACCAATAGAGATTGCAACCCTTGTGCAAACTTCTCTCGAAACTTTTGGTAAAATTGACGTTTTAATCAACAATGCTGGGATTTCAAGAGTTTGCCCTATTGTTGACGAAGACTATGAAGGGCTTAAAAGGGTTATTAATATTAACCTTACTGCCCCATCCTATTTAACGTCTTTAGTTTCAAAAAATATGTGTAAAAATCAATCGGGAAACATAATTTTTGTTTCAAGCATTTGGGGTGTACACGGCGGAGCGGTTGAAAGTATATATTCTGCAACAAAAGCAGGACTTATTGGGTTGACTAAAGCCCTTGCCAACGAACTTGCACCAAATGGAATAAGAGTTAATGCCGTTGCTCCTGGACTTATTGACACAAAAATGAATAACGACCTTTCTGATACTGAGAAACAAGATTTTATTAACGGTATCGCACTTGAAAAAATCGGGAAACCAGAAGAAGTCGCAAAAGCTGTTTATTTTCTTGCAAGTGAAGACTCGTCATACGTCAATGGCGAAGTTTTGAATATTGACGGCGGAATTAGATTTGGAATATAGCATAAAAGGTGGTTTTAATAAAAAATAAAAATTTTTGAAATTTTTGAAATTTTTATTGACACCACCCACTTTATGTGGTAGAATTGACTAGTCAACTTGTGATGGGCATAAATTAAAGTCAATATGCGGGTGTAGTTCAATGGTAGAATCTCAGCCTTCCAAGCTGATTGCGTGGGTCCGATTCCCATCACCCGCTCCATTTTTTAAAAACCACACAAACATTGATGGGCTTGGTCAATAAACATTGGGGTGTCGCCAAGCGGTAAGGCACGAGACTTTGACTCTCGCATTCGTTGGTTCAAATCCAGCCACCCCAGCCAATTTAAAAAAGTGGGAACCTCTAACGTGCGACATTGGGGTGTCGCCAAGTGGTAAGGCATGGGACTCTGACTCCCACATTCGAGGGTTCAAATCCTTCCACCCCAGCCAATAAACCTTTACGGTGTACGCAATTTGCGTCAGTAGCTCAGCTGGATAGAGCAACGCCCTTCT
>JAGBBI010000268.1 GCA_017938565.1 Clostridia bacterium | reverse complement strand
TTTTATATATTATATTTAAAATAAATACTTATAACAACGCATAAGACTCCTTCCGCTACATTCCAAACGGTTGAAAAGCAATAGTCGTCAGCAAATGACAACGACCGATACAAACGGTTGAAAAGCATTTGGTGTCAGTCAGTAGTCGGCGTGAGTGGTGATACACTCGCTATACGACCTAACCTCGCGATGATGAGAAGGTGCTAGTAGGCTTGATAACCTATATAGAATAATCGCAAAAACTCAATAAATTGCTATTTGTAGCACGCAAAGTGTAAGCAAACACACGGTGAAAACCCGTTCTCTATGCGTCATCATTAGAGTGAGTTGATAGTTGAAAAAATGAGGACTTAAACTATCGTTTAATAGAAATCGCAACCTATAATACTATGTATTATGGGTTTTCTATGTCTACAACAATCGCATGAGATTGAAGTAGGCTAAAAAGGGGTGAAAAATGTATATATCACAAACATTTGAAACAAAAGACTATGCAAAAGTATATTTTGCAGACAACAACGACAACATCAAAAAAGTTGTCATCATGTGCAAAGCTAAAGATTTAAAAAAGGCGGTAAACTAAAATGCAAGAGAGATTTACACTAACTATCGGTTTAAACGATAAAGACACTAAAATACAAAAATTTGATATCATCACTAGTTATAAACTAGTAGAAGATATTTTGAAACAATACACTGACGGCTATACTATCTATGAAGCCAAAGGCGGTTACAAACACGATGACGGCTATTTTGTACAAGAGAACTCACTTGTTGTCATGTTACTTTTTGTAAATGAAATGCTTGTGAGAGTATTATGCAATAAGATTAAAGAGGTGCTTAACCAAGAGAGTATCGCAGTTTGTAAAGAAACTATCAAGAGTGATTTATACTAAATTTGTCAAGCATTTTTGCTTTACAAAAAAAATCGACCAAAAAATCACTTTTCATTTTTACAAAAATTTTTACAAAAATTTTTACAATTTTAATCGCTATATCCCTTGCAAATAGGCACATTTTTACAATTTTTACAATTTTTTCTTATAAACTTTATAAAAAAATAAGAGTATATATATAAGAGAGTGAGAGAGTAATAACAATATAAAAAATTAATCTGAGTTGAAATTTTGACAAAATTTTGTAAAAATTGTAAAAATAATCGCTATATGCCTTATAAATAGGCATTTTTGCATATCAAAACATAACTAAATTTTGTAAAAATTTTTGTAAAAATCCTAATTTTCTGTAAAAATTTAAAGGAATTCACAAACAAAAGTAGTATAATATGATTAAGGGGGTAAAAACATTATGAAACCAAATTATCTACAACCATACAACACATCAAACAAATCTTACTACAAAAAAGCACAAGTACACTATGACAACAACACAAACACATTTTCACTACAATCCTATTCAACCATTGTCGCAACTTACAACGACACAACAAAAACTCTCACAAAATGTTGGAATGGCTATTCAAGGACAACAATGAAACATATTATTGACTTTGTCAGACAATATACAAACATACCGACATCAACCACACTAAACAAAAAATGGTGGGATAATCTCACACCTAACAACACCACACAAGAAAAATATAAAGTGATAGCAAATCACGCATTTGGACACACATATACACCTACAACAACATTTGACAATTATGACACAGCACAAGAGTTTGCAGACACACTAAATGCTCGCTCTAACGGACTTTGGTATTATTATGTAGAGGAGATAGAATAATATGGAGAGTTTATTATTAGATTTGCGACAACTCATAGACAATAAATGTTTTGACGAAGATAAAGATTTTTTATATGTTGACACTAGAATAAATGAAGAATATTGGAAAGACAATATTGACGCCACTCAGCGAGCGGACTTAAAACGACTTATCTCTCACATTAGAGCAAGCATATCATAAGATGATTGAATATATTATAAAGGAGTAAATTAAAATGACAAAAACACAAATCAACAACATTATAAACAACTATTGCAAACAACATTCTATCAGTAAACGCAAATATTCACTTTTTCCACTATACGCACATTTTGACGGCTTTTCACATTCTATCGGCTTTATAAACCACAAAGCAAATCCACATATACGCGAGACGTCATACACATCAGTTGGCTATTCAGCATACACAC
>JAGBBI010000267.1 GCA_017938565.1 Clostridia bacterium | reverse complement strand
TACAAATCCCGTCTTTTTTTCTTCATTCTTCATAAGTTCTCCCCCACTTTGTTTATTCCTCAAAATTGTAACAACATAGCTTAGCCACACCAAGCTCTAATTTATGCATAATCTCATAATCTTTATCTTCAATATGGTCATACCCTAAACAATGCAACAAACTGTGTAACGAAAGCCTTACAAGTTCGTCTTTTAAACTGTGTCCAAAAGCTTTTGCCTGAGTTTTAGCCACTTCTAGACAAATTATCATATCACCAAGCGAAAACGCCTCATTCTCAGGATTAATATTGTATTTATATTCATCCTTTGTTACATCTATCACCTCTCCTACTTTTACATCTGAGGCGGGAAAAGATAATACATCTGTTGGAGTATCTTTGTCTCTTTGTTCTAAATTAACAGCCCGAATTTCATCAGCAGATACAAATCCAACATTAATTTCTAACAACGCAGTCTGTTTCAACACCTGTAATGCCTTTTCCATTACTTTTACCATCTCATCACGAGTCGCCTTCGGAACCTCAGTTTTATTTAAAAAGTTTACAATCATTAACTTACTCCTTTGTTTAATTTTCGGCACGCTTAGCAATATCTATTCTTGTTTCAATCGAACAAATCACTTTATATAATGAACCATCTTGAACAACATTATAACCAACTGCCAGTGCTTCCGCCCCGTCCGGCAATCTACTTTCAGCAATATTATAAGCAGTAGCCGAAAGTTGTTCTATTAAATGTTCATATTCTATTGTAACACAACTTTCTTGAATTTCATAATATCTTAAAACAATTTTTTTAATTGGTAACAAATTATTTTGTGTCAAAACAACTTCTTGACGTTCAAGTTCGTACTCTATGTATTGTTTTTCCGCCATATCTTCTGTCAAGTCCGACGAATAAAACCTTTTCCCAAAGGCATCCAAATAAACAACCTCAACAAAATTCCCAGACCTAACCATACTAGTCTGTTCGGTACTTCCAACCGAATCACCTTCTATTTGTACTCTTGCGACAATGCTTCCATGGGCTTCCATAAAGACATCTCCAATCTTGCCCGACGCAATTAATACATCACCCTTTGTTACTGCGTCTCCGATATTAACCATTAATTGACCACTTGCAAGTTTTATCTCTTCAATAACACCACTATAACTAGCAACAACCCCTTTTTCAGATAAATTTAGTGGCTTTGTAGACTCTTTTATAAAAACTTTCAAACTAACCCCTTTCTGTTCAACTACAACCAATGATGCGTCATCGACGCATTCTAAAATAATTCTCTCTAACTCTCTAGATTTTAACTTTTTGACTTTTTCTCCAACAACTATACCTTGCTGAGATAAAAATTCCTGAACTTTTGCAACAACTTCACTATTTTCGGTATCAATTTCGACCTCTACATTCCAATAAAAACTCGTTGCAATGATAAACGCAACAAAAGAAAACGCAAGTCCAACAACAACGCCAAACCTGAACCAATTTGCTTTTAAAAAGTAAGTAAAACCGCTTCCGCCAATAACTCTTACGTTTAAACCATTATTCTTAATAAGATTTTTAGCATACTTAAAATTATAGCTATCAATAGTTAACTCTAAATTATTGTAATCCAATTTTTTAAGGTCATAAATTTCAATATTTTTTGCATTGAACACATTCAACAGTCGATTTATGTTAAGACCTTCAATTTTAAGCCGAAATTTACCCATATTAGCCACCCAACCTTTCAACCGCAAGCAATTCTCCATTTATCACAAGTTCGCTCTTTGCGAGTTTTTTAATAACTAATTTTGCGCCTTTTATCAAAACTCTTAATCCCCCGTAACATTTTAATACTATCTCAGATTCAGAAAATGAAATAATCTTTTCATAACCGTTTACCACAAGAGCACTCATTGACACTAGACACAAACTAAATTCCGACCGAAATTCATCTAAATTAAACAACTTTTCTACTTCATCATAAAAACTCATATTAAATAAATATGAATTGTAACCTAGATTTATACTGATTTATTGATAGACGTTCAAACAAAACAAAAACGAGTAGCAAAATGAATTACATTTCTTTTTGCCACCCGTATTTATAAACCAATATTATTTTTAAGATTCCGATAAAACACCTTGACCCGTTGACTGAAAATCGTACAAATCTTTTAAATATGGATATGCTTTAACTAGCCTTTTTACAAAGTTTCTATCTCTCATGTTTAACCTATAAATAAGCCTTGGAGAAAAAGATTCCCCCATACTAAGCACTTCTTCTTGATTTAAAAGATATTCGTCCAATATTGGCTTTTTTTCAAGCAATTTTTTCATATCATTTTTGTTCTTGGTGTCGTAATCAAATAAAATGCACCCGCCATTATAAAAACCGAATTCTAAATGCAAATCGACTAACAGCTGTGCGTAATAGTCTCCGTCTTTTTTATCTAGCCTATCTACTATTACTTGCACAAGGTTTTGAGAAATTAAAATCGAATAGGTCTCGTCATACCTATCGGACTCCATAAAAACACTTTTCAAGAAACCTTTCAACTTCGCCACATCATCTAGCAACGAATCCATAAGTTCATATGTTAAATTTTTATTTTTCATTCACCAATCCCCCTTTTCTTGATTTTTTGTTGTTATTAGTGCCCTTTTTCTTTTGGTATTCCAACTTTAACTTGTCTATAAACTTTTTATATTGTGAATCATTATCAAATGGTTTACCATTCTCATCTTTCATATGTCTTAACTCTGAATGTAAAAAAGTTTTATACGACTCATTTCTAATACACACCTGAACCGACGCCATCAACTTATTTAAATTCAAATTTTGTAAGTCGTCCAAAGAGTTGTCCGTTACTATACAAAGTAACGCCAATTGCGAAACTACTTGTTTGTATACATTTTCACTAATTTCACGAGCTTCTCTCAGTTCAACATTAAACCACGGCAAGTCTTTGTGAATAAATGTATCGTGATCGCCTTTACCTCTCTTCTTTTGGTACTCATAGCCAAATTGATATAAAGCTCGTTCTATTTCATTTCTACTAAACATTGTCATTCTCTGTCTTTTTGGCATAAATTTTACAATATCCTATATTCAAAAATATAGTATAC
>JAGBBI010000266.1 GCA_017938565.1 Clostridia bacterium | reverse complement strand
GTGTCTAAATTATTAAGTTGCTTTGCAGAGATACCTAATAAAATTTCTGCATAAGGTACACCTCTTGTATCATCTAAAGCAACCACTAAATAGCCACATTTTCCATCTATATCTGTCGTTGTGCCACCGTCATTAACTATAGTACAAACAGCTTTTTCAGCTATTCCGTGTCTATTAGGCACAACATAATCACCCACTGCAACATCAGATTCACATCTTACTGCTACAATGCCACCACAAGCAACTAATCCATATTTATCATCTCGTGCAACCTTATCTTGCCCACCGACAAAGCCAGCAGTGTCAACCGTTACACCAAATACATCAGGCACTTCCTCATCGAAGCCATATACCTGAATTTTATTAGTTGTTGGGTATATACTTACAAAAAACCCCTCACGGTTTTCTCGCGAGGGGTTCTCATCTTGCCACATATAATAATTGGCGTGGTTTTTAGCATTAGAATAAACAGTTTTAAGAGCTTTGATTTCATTTAATTCATTCTCTAATCCAGTAATAGCCATAATAGGGTGCTGGTCTGGCATCTCTCTGCCGTTCAATAAAGTATGTTTCAGTTGCTCATTGCTTTCGCCTAATGCTGTAAACGCACCATCCAAATCAATCGTGTATACTTCTAACTCAGAAGCATCTATCGTTTCTACGGTAAATAAATCTTCAGCCATATCTCATCACCCTATTCTATAGTTTGTCCATCCAAGATGACCCAACCGTCTGCTGTTGGAGTAGGAAGTATTTCATCTCCCATAATATTATCATCATATACGGGATAAACTGTTATCATATGCTTTTTACTTGCAAAGAATTGCCCCTCTGGACCCCTTGCCCTCAACTGTGTATAAGCTTTTCTCTTTTCAGAAAATCTTAATGTTTCCTCTTGGGTTAAAGTTACACGCAATTCTTTAGGATCATTTGTTGCTTGACATTGTTCTAAAACCTTAGAGATTGGTAGAGGACGATCCCTAGTGGGGCCATCATTATAAGGTTGCCAAAAAACAATTTGTGCCACCTCTAAATCAGAGAAGTTATAGGGTAATTTGAAATTAAACTGCGCAGTCGTCCCTCTAATCATATAAACACCTCTCGATAACGGTTTACTTCTTCAAATATTTCATTGAAACTACACCAGTAACAGCACCTGTTTTTAAAGTAGAAATAACAGCGTTTTCACCCTGTATATCTCTAACATAAAGTGTAGTCCTAAATAACCAAGAGGGGATAGTACCTCCAGAGGTATATCTCGCTCCTGAAACAAGTTTTACTGCATCACCAACATTGAACTTGGTAGGTGTTGCTACAGGCTGACTAGGAACACTTGGGGTCACAACAGCATTACCATTTTTGGTTATGTACTTGCTTGAAACCACACCAGTAACGGCGCCTGTCTTCAAAGTAGAAATAACAACATCACCATTGCCACGAATATCTCTAACATATAAAGTCTTATTGGTAATCCAGGAAGGAATTGCACCACCTGAAGTATATTTTGCACCAGCCACAAGTCTCACTTCATCACCTATACTCAACTTTGAAGGAGTATTTGTAATTGGAACAATAGGGCCAACCTTAACAACGCCATTATTAATGGTGATTTGATTACCCTTTTTAATATTTTTTATAATCCAGTCACTTGCAACATCGTGACCTGAAATAACAAATCCGCCAGCAGGAATATCCATATTTCCAACACCATAAATAGGGTCACAAATTGCTACTCCATTAGCATTTACCGCTACTTCTGTGCCCCATTTATTTGTACCAGTCTTACCATTGTTTGTAAGACCTTTGTAATACACTATGAGTTCATCTGCGTAGCGAACTTTATCTATACCAGCCAACTTTCCATTAAATGGACTGTTGATCTTATTTGCTGTGTTAACAATATAATCCATCTTGCTAATAAGGTATGGGCCCGGACAAGTTGTTGCGACATACATCTGATGCCAAGTAAGATTCTTACCCTTAACAAGTGTGCCGAGATTATTTCTCTTAGCAATATCGGCAACTAATTTCACAAGGCTTGCAAGTGCAGCATCACTAACCTGCCATTGACCACCAGTTGCACTGTTTGAAACTTCTATACTAACAGATGTGCAGTTACTGTCCCAATTTCCATCAGCCCATGCAGTATCTGCCTCATTAACATAGAGAGCAATCTTGCCATCATTTCCGATACCATAGTGCGCAGATCCTCTACGACCTACCACTTGAAATAGCTCTCCACAACGCTGTGCAGAAAGAACTCCTGCCATATGATGGATTGTAATTTTTTCAATTTTTCTACCGCTTCTGCCTTTGGTATAATTACCTTCATAAGCTTTGACAGTTGCAGAAATAAGTGTAGAATTACTCATATCCTTTTCCTCCTTTTAATATAAAAAAGCACCACCCCGAAGGGTGATGCTTATATCAAATTTTAATTATTATACAGTAGCGCCTGAAGCTTCGATGGAAATTTCACCATCTTCATCAGAGAACTGAATCTTAAACTGTTCAGGGTCAAATGTGAAAATCTTATCAACATCTACTGTAACAGGTGATTTCAAAGTCGCATAGAATGTAGGATCGCCACCTTCTGCAACTTCATAAAGACCGATACCTTTAACCTCATATGCAAGGTCAGCACGGTTAAATGTAATCTGTCTTGCATTGTGAATTACAGGCATGCCCTGTTCGTTGTCTACAAATTCCAAGTAATTGGGCAAGTCTGAGTCTTTTCTTGCAATAAGTTTACGTTCATAGTTTTCATTAACAAATCTACCGTCATCATTTGTAAAACCACCATTTTCCGCATCAGAATTGGTGATTTCTACGAATTTATTTATCACTTCTGAGTTCTGCATATCTGCCACGGGGTCATTGCTGAAAAGAGCAAGATAAACATTGGAAGGTATGTTGTATGATGTTGTTTCATCATTTACGGGAATTGTTAAATTTAAAAACATCTTTCTTTTGTCATAATTGTAAGGCATAATTGTTTCCTCCTAAAAATTATAAATTTAAAAAAGACCTATAAAGGTCATTTATTCTGTGTATTCACTAAGGGGTTTAATATAGTTATCAAGAAATGACCAATTTAAAGCAGACTTATAACTGCTAACCAACTCATCTGGGACATAAAGATTGTTTATTCCAGAATTAGATAAAATCCCAGTCCCCATATTATTCGGAATAACACCACCATTATAAGTTATAACTATATTCTCCAAATAAGTACAATTCTGAAAGCATGGAAATGCGTTTATAGAACCAGTTTTTACAATAACAGTTCTTAAATTCGAACAATCATAAAAATTACAACAAGTTGTTACAGTCTCAGGAATAACCACTGAACGAATATTGGTATTATTAAACGCACCAGTACCAATAGTTTCTAATCCGTATGGTAATATTATATTATTTAACGAAGAATTGGCAAAAGCAAATTGTCCAATTGTTTTAATCGTAGATGGAAGTATAACATGTTGTAGTTGTGCCTTTGTATTATCAGAAGAATCATAAGCTATTTCCGTTACACCGTATCCCAAAGTTATGTCATATAAGTTTGGGATATCACATAAAACTCCAAGTGATACAGTAGGTATAGTTTCTCCATTTATTGATATGCTATTGAATTCATATAAACCAGAAGTATCTTCGTGAACCTGATATATATCATTTCTACCACCATATATCTTTATGTCATAACGACCAGAAATAGAGTAAATGTGTGTAGGCACGCCGCCACTTCTTTCCTCTATGACACCATCTCCCCAATCAATTGTTTTTGGATAATTATGATAATCAAGTGTTACTTGTGCATTATTTTCTTTTACATGAACTATTATTGCAATATCAGCATCAACCATATAAGAAGGAGCCGCAGTAGTCGGATGTTCAACCGTAATAAAATTACCAGTAGTATCTACAGGGGCTATCCATTCTCGAAATGTACAGTTATCTATGTCAAAATTAAAATCAAAATCAAGTGGAGTGGGTAATGCGAATATCATACCCTTATCATAAGTACCTGATTTGATAATAGTTTCGTTGTCAGCTCCAACTGCTTTAACAATATATTTGCTACCCTCAGCTACACTACCTTGAACTTTAGATAAAGTTTCCAATATTTCCGCCCCATTTAATACATTTGTACCCCCAGAAATTCTACGAGCTTGGTCTGCAAGAACACTCATTGTTCTGTTTTCAACAAAATATTCTGACATTAATAATCCACCTCGCATTCACTAAGAGGTTTAATATAGCTGGCATATGTTGACCAATTTTCTGCTGTTTTATAGCTATCAACTAATGAATCAGGGACATAGATATTTGATATATTACGAACCATAGGTGCTCCCGACCAAGGTACTATACTATCTACATATGGAATAATAAATTCTTTTATTCTTACATCATAGAACATAGTGGCGGGTATTTCACAATGGGCGTTATAAATCACAGTAACATCACGTCTGTCCATAATATGAGGATAACCACCTATGTATCTAAATGCATAATCTCCTATACTTTCAACGGTTTCTTGTATAACAACTTTAGTTAACTCATAACAATCAGCAAACGCATATCCCCCAATAGTTTTAACCCCATTGGGAATTACAACATTTGTCAAGCCTGTACAGGTGTTGAAAGCACTGTCAAAAATATTTACGACAGTAGCGGGAATTACAATTTCTGTCAAGCCTGTACAATAAGAAAAGGCGTCATTGTTTATATTTTTAATTCCATAATCTAAAATTACTTTCTTTAAAGTGGTAACATTGGAGCATAAAGACTTGGGAACGTCTTGAACAGTATTAGGGATATAAATTCCTGATAATTTGGAATTTTTAAAATATTTGGCATTAGTACCGTCACCCAATGTTTCTACACCATAACAAATTGTTACAGACATAAGATTCTCTGGATAATCTTGAAATAAATAGTCAATATGCACTCCTTGAGGAATTGTTATATGTGAAATAACGGAAAGAGTATTAGAGTCAGCAGTAATATACCATATTTTCGTTACACCTGACATTTTTATTATATAAGCACCACTTTTTGTATAAGTGTGCTCTATACCAGATGACCAATTATCGT
>JAGBBI010000265.1 GCA_017938565.1 Clostridia bacterium | reverse complement strand
TGGTGAGGGATTGGATTTAAAAAGACTGACTAGGCTTATTGACTTATTACCCAATGAAAAGTATAGAGAGGTTATGGAGTGGATTGCAAGCGGAAATCCGTTGACAAAACTTGCTCAAATAAAAGGCTGTGCAAAACAAACCTTGTTTTCACGTAGAGATTATGCACGAAATGAACTTAAAAGTCTATACACGGACTGCCAAACAATAGATTGGCAAAGGAATGTTTTAAATAAGTCGATTATTCAAATATGTAAAGATAGTGGAATGTCAAGAATGGAAGTTTGCTACCTTTTAAGAGTGTTAGATTATGCAAATGAAAAAACAAATATCATACCTGAGCCTGTAGAAGATGTGCAAACCAAAGAGCGTGAGGCGGTCGCCGAGTGTGTACTTAGTGCCTACGATTTTCAAGGTTATAAAGATGCATATTCTCGATACGGTGATAATTATGAATCGGCACCAAAAGTAATAAGGGAAGATTATAAAAATATATGCTTGGTCGTTGAACTTGCAAGAAAATATATGCGTGCTGTTTTTGATAGTAAAGAGGGCGGGACAAGATATTGGAAATTAAATGGAATAAATTTGGGGTCTCTTAGAAAAAGTGATTTAGTATTTTTTACGAGGCTACATAGTTATGTTATGTTTGATACCGAGAGGCCATATGCTCCGTGTAAACTGAAAGAGAGGCTGATTGAAAAATTAAGTGATATGCAAGAAGTTGGCGGAGAGATGGACTAGTGATTTTAAAAGTGGCGATTTGATAAATTTGTTTATCAAAAGCCACTTTTTTGTGTGAAAATTTGATGACTTAATAAAATGTAAATGATTGAATATTTTTCATATTTTTGTATTCAGATAGAAAGTAAAGTTTTGTTTAAGGCTTAAAATTGGCATTTTTTGCCAAGCTAAACCTGTGGTGGATAAAGAGTTATGAAAGAAAGGTCGGCGAGAGAAAGTGTGTAAAAAAATTTATAAAACCCCCTAATCTCAAATAAATGATTAGGGGGTTGTTGTGTTTAATACACTTTTAAAATTAAATTTTTTTAAAATTATTTTGCTACTTTACAAGTGAAAAAATCATTTTTACAGGGTTGTGGTCGGAGTTTTTAAATCCAGCATCAATGACTTCGTATGAATTAACATTAACATTTGCACTTACTAAAAATCCGTCTAATGTGATTTCAAAGGTTTCGCCTTTTTTGTACGAGGCTCCGGTATCTCGGCAAGAGGCTACTGGATTGTCTTGGTTATATCCCGAAACAAGTTTAAAGCCATCTGGAACAATCTCGGTTGGGAATGGTTTTGCCCAAGAGTAGTCTTCACCTGAAATGCCAAATACTTCTCCGGAATTTCCAAGAAGGTCTTTGTTAAAGTCTCCGCCGGCAATTATATATTTGCCATTTGCGTACTCGGCTTTCATATCCTCAAACAACACTTTTAATTGTTCGGTTGCAATACTGCCGTCGGAAGAATATGCAGATAGGTGAAGATTGTACAACACAAGTTCGTTGCCATCATCTGTTTTAATTGTGCTTTTTATGTAACAACGGTCAAGGTCAACAAATTTTCTTAAACCTTTTTCGATAGGCAAACTATATCTTGTTGATGTGTCAATTTTATAGTTTGCTAAGGTTAAAAGCCCTGCTTTTGATTTGCCGTGTGGCTTTAAGAATGGGTAAAATAAATATGGAGAGTCGTAGTTTAGTGCAAAGGTATGGGATTTTGTTGAGAAGTGTGAGGTATACATTTCGGCTTGGTCGATATGGTAACTTCGGGTTGCGTCTACGTCAACTTCTTGAAGAAGAAGCAAGTCAGGGTTGACGCCATCAATTGTAGCAATCATTCCGTTCACATTTTTAAGTGTCTCATCTTTTGAGTAGGCTCTTGAATACTCTCCGCCATCCATAAAGAAACTGTAGTCTTCGGAGTATGCTCCAAAGCCGGTGTTAAAAGAAAGTATGGAAAGTGTTTTGTTGGTTTCGATTGTGTTTTGGCTGTTGTTGGTTACGGCAAGGGCAAGGTTGTCTTCAATTCGGTAGTAGGCAATTACCACATAGGTTATATAACCGCATACAGTCAACAATAATGCAAGGGTAAGTGATAGGACTATTTTTAATAATTTTCTTATCATATATTAATCTCCTTTGTTATTTGGTAATGTTAGAATATCACGAATAATATTGCATTTGCAAATAATTTTGAACATCTTGTGAAAAAGTAAGTTTTATAGTTCACACAGTTGACTTTTATTGCATATTATAATAAAATGGCAAATGGAAATATGGGTGGGGCGTTTGCCCGCCTTTTATTTGTTTTTTTGCTAATTTGAAAAGACAAAATCTATTAAGGGAAGTGGCTTAAAGTGTTTAAGTTGATAAAAAGTTTAAGAAAAAGGGATTATCTTTATATCCTTGGAGCGGTGGCATTTATTGTAATTCAAGTTTGGCTTGACCTTACATTACCAGATTATACTGCAAAACTAACGACCGAAATTTCGAAGACTGGCGAAATCGCAATGAGTGTTATCTTGAAAAATGGTTTAATGATGGTGCTATGTGCACTGGGGAGTATGCTATCGGCTTTTGCTTGTGGTTTTTGTACGGTGAGGGATGCAAGTTCATTCTCTTACAGAACTCGAGAGAGAATGTTTGCGAAGATTACTTCTTTTACAAGTGTAGAAATGAAAAAGTTTTCGACACCAAGTTTAATTACGAGAACAACTAATGATATAAATCAAGTTCATATGTTTCTTGCGATGGGTATGCAGATGCTTATAAAAGCACCTGTTCTTGCAATTTGGGCAATTTGTAAAATTTCGGCATCAAGTTCGCAATGGACTTTGGCAACGGGAATATGTGTAGGCATAATTTTGTGCGTTGTGGCTGTTGTTGTTTCAATATGTTTGCCGAAGTTTAAAAAAATTCAGTCCCTTACAGATAACTTAAATAAAGCAACAAGAGAAAGTGTGTCGGGAGTTCGTGTCGTTCGAGCATTTAATGCAGAAAGTTATCAAGAGGCAAAATTTAATAAGGCTAATGATGCCTTGGTTAAAAGTCATTTGTTTACATCAAGAACGATGGGTATTATGATGCCAGTTATTTCAACTTGTATGAACGGACTTTCGCTTGCAATTTATTGGATAGGTGCATATTTAATAAATGATGCTCCGATTACAAGCAAAGCGGTTTTATTTGGGAATATGGTTTCTTTTACTCAATATGCAATTCAAGTTGTTATGGCGTTTATGATGCTTATTATGATTTTTATTGTGCTTCCACGTGCAATAGTTTCGGCAAAGAGAATTAACGAAGTGCTTGATTTTGATGTTGTGATTAAAGATGGAAGTTTGGACAATATCAATTTTGACAAGGTTGGAGAAGTTGAGTTCAAAAAGGTAGACTTCAGGTATTTTGACGGGTCGAATGATTGTTTAAGTGATGTTTCATTTAAAATAAATCGGGGAGAAACGGTTGCGATTATTGGTGCAACTGGCTCGGGGAAAACTACGATAATTGACCTAATTCCAAGGTTTTATGATGCTACGTCAGGTGAGGTGGTTGTTGATGGCATAAATGTTCGTGATATGAAAATTGAAGATTTACAGAAAAGAATTGCTGTGGTTTCGCAAAAAGCAGTTTTATTTAAAGGCGATATTCGTTCAAATATAATCTATGGAAGCGACGACAATTTAAGTGAAAAAGAACGAGATGAAAAAATTAATAATGCACTTCGTATCGCAAAAGCCGATTTTGTTTTTGAACTGGATAATGGACTAGATGCTCCCGTTGCACAGGGTGGAACAAATTTCTCGGGCGGACAGAAGCAAAGACTTTCTATTGCAAGGGCAATTTATAAAGATGCTGGTATTATAATCTTTGATGACAGTTTCTCGGCACTTGACTTTAAAACCGATATGGAAGTTAGGCAAAACATTAAAGAGCATTTGTCGGATAAAACTATAATAATTGTTGCTCAGCGTATTGGCACAATTAAAAATGCCGATAAGATAATTGTTCTTGATGAAGGACGAGTTGTTGGAGAGGGGAAACACTCGTGGCTTATGGAAAACTGTGAAATCTATAAAGAAATTGCACTATCACAACTATCAAAGGAGGAGTTGTAGAATGGCAGGAATGATGGGACCAAGGCGTAATTTTGGTGAAAAAGACAAGATGGATTTAAACGCCTTAAAAAAGATAGTCAGATATGCAAAGCCTTATTATTTGGCGGTTGCGATAAGTTTGTTGTTTGCAGTTTGCTCAAGTATTGCCACTATTGTTGGACCGGATAAAATTAGCGAACTTACAAATTTGATAAAAGACGGAATGCTTTTTGGAATTGATTTTGATGCGTTTTTAAAGGTGTGTTTTACAGTTTTGGGACTTTATGTTTTGGGAGCAGTGTGTGCGTACAGTCAGCAATTTATTATGGCAACTGTTACACAAAAGATGTCAAGGCGACTTCGTGATGACATAAATACTAAGATTAATAGACTTCCACTTTCGTATTTTGATAAAACAACCAAAGGAGATATTTTGAGTAGGGTAACAAATGATGTTGATACCATTGCTCAGACTTTGGGGTCGGCTACGGCGAACCTTTTAAGTTCAATTGTCTTGTTCTTTGGTGTAATCTTTATGATGTTTAAATCAAACTGGTTGCTTGCACTTGTAACTATTGGGACTTCGGTAATCGGTTTTGCTTTAATGTCATTAATTTTAGCAAAATCTCAGAAATATTTTAATAGCCGTCAGGTTTTTATTGGAGAACTTAACGGACAAATTGAAGAGGTTTATATAAACTATAAAGTAGTTACATCATATGGAGCGGTCAACAATGAGAAAGAAAGATTTCACCAGCATAACGAAAATATTTACAAAGTAGAGTGGATGTCTCAATTCCTTTCGGGGCTGATGCACCCAATTATGCATTTTGTTGGAAGTTTGTCGAATGTGCTTATTTTCGTAGTTGGTGTTGCGGTTATTGTTAATGGCGGAAGTGCGGTTTCAATTGGAACGCTTATTTCTTTTGTAATCTACGCAAGATTGTTTTCTCAACCTCTGCAAACTTTTGCTCAAAGTATGACATCTATTCAACAGGCGTCGGCTTCATCAAGGAGAGTGTTTGAAATGCTTGACGCCGAAGAAATGGCAGACGAGAGCCATAAGACTATGGAATTAGATGAAAGGACTGTCAAGGGTGATGTCGAATTTAGAAATGTTAAGTTTGGGTATGATGCCGATGATGTCATTATTAAAGATTTCTCTGGAAAGTTTAGTGCCGGGCAAAAGGTAGCAATTGTTGGGCCAACGGGAGCCGGGAAAACTACGCTTGTTAACTTGTTGATGAGATTTTATGAGGTAGACTCGGGAGATATTTTAATTGACGGAGTTTCGTTAAAGGATTTAACAAGAACTAACGTTCACGATTTGTTTGATATGATACTTCAGGATACTTGGCTTTTCAGTGGAACTATTAGAGAAAACTTGGTCTACAATAAAAAGCAGGTGTCTGATGAAAGTTTGGATATTGTATGTGAGGCGGTTGGGTTAAAACACTTTATCGCTACGCTTCCAAATAAGTATGACACAATGCTTGACGAAAACACCTCGCTTTCAGAAGGACAAAAGCAACAATTGACAATTGCAAGGGCTATGATTAAAAATTCTCCGCTTCTTATTTTGGACGAAGCGACAAGTAATGTTGATACAAGAACCGAACTTATTATTCAAGAGGCTATGGACAAGCTTTGTGAGGGAAGGACTTCATTTGTTATTGCACATAGGCTCTCAACTATTAAAAACGCTGACGTAATTTTGGTTCTTAAAGATGGCGATGTTGTAGAGCAAGGAACTCACGACGAATTGCTTAATTTAAATGGGGCGTACGCCGAACTTTATAACAGTCAGTTTATGGATGAAAAGGCCGAGTAATTCGGTCTTTTTGTTTTACTTTTTTTAATATTTGACGAAAAGGGCAACTTATTATATAATGTAATGGAAAAGTTTTAATTTAGGGGCAATTAGATGAGTGAAGTTCAAAGCAAACCGTCGAGTGAAAATGGAATGATGCCAAGGGATATTGGGATGGTTGTACTTCCACAAACGGCAATCGGTTAATGGTTTTGTGTTCGTTGGTGGTGAATTACTTAATCTTGATGGTAAACAATATCTTGAACAAATGCGAGATTTCTATAACGTTATTGAGGAACAGATAAAAGAGAACCCGCAAGAAGAAGAAATTAAAGTTGGATTTGAAGAGGCTACCCAAGAACAAGGGGAAATAGAAAATGAAAG
>JAGBBI010000264.1 GCA_017938565.1 Clostridia bacterium | reverse complement strand
TGTGATCAGAGTATCCAGGGCCTGCGCCGTGTACTTGGCACCGTTATGGCAGAGTATGATGGAGCCGTTTCCGAGATGCTTGTGCTCTGTCACAGTCTTGATGATGGAATCCACACCGTAATCCTTCCAGTCCAGAGAATCACAGTTAGATATAAAAGTAAAGATAAATTTTTTAAGGGTAATTTTACCGAAATACTTCGATGTTTTTCAAAGAAAAAGATACTGTTCTTATGGAGCAGTATCTTAATATCTTTTAGTTAAACAAATTGGAATTTGACGCTCCATCAAACTGAAAGTTTCAAGTCCTTAGTTGTATTTTCCTTAATACAGTTTTTTGAGAATCGTACCAATTATGAAAACAAATCTCGAATGACTTTACTTTCATAATACCAAAAGTACAATTTCTGCCTATAAAATCAATATATTCATTTGGATTTTTTAACTTATTAGGTATTCTTGCTACTGAAATATGAGATGAAAACGTTTCATATCGTTCTTCTAATGGCAATCCTTGCTGTTTTAAGTTATCTCGTAACATCTTTCGGAACACTTCCAGGGACTCTTCATAATACCCTTTTACCAAGGCAACATTATCACTTGCTGTCATACCATCAAAAAGGATTTCAAATGCAGAAATCTCCTCTGCACATCTTGAAATTGTGTTGATGTATTCATTGATATTTGCGGGTATGGTTCTTCCCAATTCACCTTTTAATATATCCATAACCGTAATATGAAAATCTTCCTGGGGATAATAATACAAATCGGGTTCTAACAGCTTTAATTCTTCCATGTGCCTAATAATGTTATTTGTAATGTTAGATGACATTCTAATAAGGACTACCAAAGACATTCTTGCATCATCTTTTGCATCATATAGCAATGTATCTCCAACGCCACCCAACATAATTTTATCTATGTTGTTTTTTAGTATATTATTGTAGTGATTATCCAATTTATCTTTATCATATATTCTCATACATAAATCACCTTCAAATTCAAGTTTGATAAACTCAATTATATCAAATTTTGCTGAATTACTCAATCAGTTTTATCTGCTTCGTTCTTGTTGATTTATCACTTCATAAGCCTTTTGTCTGTTTTTGTGTTCAAGTTCAGCCTTTTCATCAAGTAACTTGTTATATTGTTTAGCAAGTTCATTATATTCTTTAACCATATCATCAAGTTTGTTGTTAAGTTCTTCTTTTTCCTTTTCCATAGCCTTTTTATATTCCCTTACCGATAAACTACCACTTTTTTTAGTTTCTGTTTCTTCATAACTTTCAATATCAAACCCGTGATTTTGTAAGATAATCGGCATTATTCTATGAATTGATGTAATAAAGTCTCTTGTTATCAAGGTTTTAGAACTTAATTTATTATCAAGAATAGGGCATAGGCATAAATGTAGATGTCCTAATCCAATTTCGTCCCCGTGATAAATACAAGATAGAATATTATCTTCTCCAAGTCTTGCTCCCATATATTTTAGAATAAGATTATTATATTCATCTATTCTATCTGCGGGAAGTTCATCGGGGTAAGAAAATATGCATTCCGTAAGCCAGTTACTTGCTTTTGTAATTCTACCACCATAAGCAACAACTTTTTTATCAATAAGATTTTTACAATCTTTAAAAAGTGTTTCTTTCGGTGCTACATATATGCGATTGTTTGCACTTTTTTCAGTATCAATATCAGGATTACTATGATAATGCTTGTTCAAGCGTCTGTTGTGTTTATCAATCGCACATATTTGGCTTGCCTTGTAGTTTTGACAATGAAAACTAAACTTAGCCATAAAATTCCTCCTTTCCAACACCGAAAACAAGACCGCCTAAACTTCTAAATCTTGTTTTCAAGGTGTAACCCGCTATACCTTGCCTTTCGTCAAGGTGCGGGTCATCTTTCTTCGTTTGTTGTTTTTCTTTGATATAATTCCACTTTATCAAAATTATCTTCTGTATCTGTTGGAAGTTGCTTTTGACATTCTTCTATACAATCTTGTGATAATGCTTCAATTAAAAAATCAATAGAAGCATTGTAAAAAGTATCATCATCACATTCTTTTAATTTTCCCATTTTGTTCCACCTCCTCACTATTAGTATGCCTTTTGGCTTGTTGGTAAGGTGTAAAATTTATACCTTCAAAAAATCATTTTTCGATACGTTCCAAAAAAATAACAAAATTTTTATAAGTTTTCGTTCAAAACTGTTTCTCATCTGTCATATTGTTTATGACAAGTAAATAAATTAAAAAAGCCACCGCTTTGGTGGGTGTAGTTGGTGAAGCAATTACAAGGACAAAGACAGTTCCAAACTGTAAAGTTTTTTATATATGGTTCTGATGTGCTTCACCACATCGGAACTTTTTTAATGGGTGTAAGATAAGAAGAAACATCACCCAAACGAAACAAAATGTTAAATGTCTTCGGCGGACAGCCTCAAAAATAATGCCGAACCAAGTGAGGGCGACTTGATTATCGAAAAATAATGAACGGCTACGGCATTGGATGACGTGTGCATTATATGAAAAGTGTAATGCAGTCTGGTACATATGAAAAACAAGGGCACGTTGCGTATAGTAATTAAATGATCGACTTTGGTGGTATCGCCATATTACTGTTATGT
>JAGBBI010000263.1 GCA_017938565.1 Clostridia bacterium | reverse complement strand
GTTATGCTGTTGCAGGTGAAAATAGACTTAAAGACGTAAGACGTAAAAACATTATGGTACAAAACATATGGTATGAAGCGATTAAAAGAGTCTCCAGGGACGATAAAAATGCCATAGATAAAGTGTTTAGTATTGCAAAATTATATATAGAAGTTTTAAATGCTAAAAAACCTGATGGTAAGTTTAAATATAAAAAACCACTCCGTTTTGTACGTTTTAATGAAGCGGGTGATTTCCCTAATCAATGGGTTTTAGAGGCTGCTGCCCGTTTTGCTGCATTTGCTAAAAATTATGGCATAATGTGTATGGCCTATAGTGCAAAAAAACAATTGGATTTTACTGCTATTGCAGAAGGTACTGATGAACCTATTGATAAACTAATTAAAATTAATGCATCACGTGAAGATATGAAAGTATCTTCGGATACTACAAAACAGCATTTTTTTGCCACACCTATGGATTTTAAAACATTATTAGATTCTAATGATAAGGTTGAAGAAATATCAGATTCAGAGGCAAATATTCTTAAATGCAAGGGAACCATAAAAGGTAAGAATGGCATTTTATCAATTCCACGTTTGACATATGGAAAATGGAGTGGTGGTGAAGGTTGGTATTATGTTTGCCCTTGTTCGTTTTGGAAATATAATAAAGATAAAGCAGAATCAATGTTTTATCAAAAAATAGGCCTGACCACAGATGATGTTTCTTTAGATAGTTCTTTAAGGGAATATTTTAGAAAACAACTTAATACTGAACAGCAGGACCAATTAAAACGTATTTTAAACAAAGTGAAATCCCCTTGTGGTATTGAGTGTGCGGTATGTCACGATATGGAAGGTGGCATAACACCTGACGGAGAGCGTATAAAAGAATATTTTGTTCTAACAGCAACACACGGTTCTACAGCAGGGAATTTTGACCCAATATATGCTCATTTAATGAGAACAGGCCAAGACCAAAAAGCGAAATGGCATAATAGTGACGAAAACCCTCGTGGTTTAGAAACAAAATACGATAAAAAGAAAAAAGCCTACGAAAAAAGAAAAGAACAAGAAAATAATAATTAACAACAAAAACCCTCACATAATGTGAGGGTTTATTTTTTAAAAACCTTTTGTGTCAATAATTTTCTGTATGTAATTTTCAGTATTTTCTTTGGGGTAACCAACAAGATTACCATCTCCATCGATTTTCATATCGATATAATCACCAAAACCGTTTTCAATGTATGATAATATATCAGGAACATAACAATCAACTTTTTTTAATACATTTTTGTCTGCATCAAGCAAATAATATGTTCCGTCATCACATACTTTATAAAATACACGAGCCTCAACGCCTTGTGGCCAATCTAAAACTTTTGCATTTTCTAAATCAATTGTTATCTGCCAACGATATTCTGTATAAGTTTTAGTCTCATCTTTGACGGCAAACGGCATTTTAGGAGTAGCACCCTTTTTCTGTTCAAGATAGTCAATGTCGTCTTCCCACTTTTCTTCTATTTTTATTGAGGCGTCCTCCCAATATCGAGGCCCAACGTCTATTTTTAGATATTTTACATCTGATGGTTCTATAATTGTAGTTGTTTTCATTACCAGGTTCCTTTTATGTGTTTCTTATTAAAAGGTGGAATTAAAAAATTTATTCCATATAACAAATATTTTACGTC
>JAGBBI010000005.1 GCA_017938565.1 Clostridia bacterium | reverse complement strand
TTTATATTCTGGATTTAATTCGTTAATGCAAGGCAAACTTTTTATATCCCACCAACATTCATACTTGTCTGGATGTTCGTAAAAAGTGAACCAATTATAATATTTTGACTGTGTGGATTGATACGCACCCACTTCATCAAACTTGCCATATTTATTAAAATACACGCTATCACTTCCAACGTGGTTAAATACTCCATCAAGAATTACTTGTATACCAAGTTCTTTTGCCTTGTCAATTAATTCTTGCAAGTCTTTTTTTGAACCAAACATTGGGTCAATTTTTTTAAAATCTGCCGTATTATATTTGTGGTTACTTTCGGCGTAGAAAATTGGCGAAAGGTATATTATTGAAACATTTAATGATTTCAGGTAATCCAATTTCTCAATTATACCTTTTAAATTCCCACCATAACACTCTTTATTAATTACTTCATAATCGGTAGTATCAATTAACGGATCGCTCCAATTCTCTTTTAATATCATTCCGTCCCTTGATTTAACTTTTCCTACCCTATTAAACCTATCAACAAAAATATGATAGATAATGCCACCAATAGGTTTCTTTTTTGACAAATTTTTATCATCAATTACAACCTGCGGAAAACCGTTTGTAGATTTTGGAGCAACTTCTATGTCGTCAAGCTCGCCTTTCCTTTGAATAAGTATAGATTCCCTCCCATCGACGACAAAATGATACCAAAACAGCCCAACGCTTGGATATTTTACCGATACTTGGTATTGCTTATACCCCTCGCAAAAACCCACAAATTTCATCTCTATCTTCTGACTTCTAAACGAACCATCTGGATTGAAAACAAAAAATACTTTTGAGGCATACACGTTCTGTGCAACCTCAAAAGTATAAGTGATATATGAATTATCATCAACCGCCCCTATTGGCGATGTATGAGTTGAAACATTATATCTAAATTCTCTCATTTGTTAATTTACCTTTTTTATCTTCCAAATTTTATCTGCATATTCATTAATTGCACGGTCAGAAGCAAAATACCCCATACTTGCAACATTATGAATGGTTTTTGAATACCAATTCTTTTTGTTTTTATATACTTTATCCATTCTTTTATGAGCATCCATATAACTTTCAAAATCAGCCAAGCACATATATACATCTCGATAACTGGTTTCACCAAGTAAATATGACGCTATATCTGCAAAAGATTCGCCATCAAACCCTTCTTTTAACATTTCAATAACTTTTTGAATCATAGGATTTTGATTGTAATAAACCTTTGCATCATAGCCAGTTCTCCAAACTTGTTCAACCTCGTCTGGTTTCAATCCAAACTCAAATGAGTTTTTATCACCACAATGCTCAGCAATTTCTATATTTGCCCCGTCGTGAGTATGAATCATCAAAGCACCATTCATAACCGCTTTCATATTTCCAGTTCCACTTGCTTCACGTCCAGCAAGCGAAATTTGCTCGGTTACATCGGTTGCAGGCATTAATAGTTCAGATACCGAAACGCTATAATTCTCAACAAAAACAACTTTTAGTTTCTTTGAAATTACTTTGTTCTTATCTATTTCCTTTCCAAGTTTGCAAATTAATCGAATAATTCTTTTTGCCATATAATAACCTGATGCTGCCTTACCCGCAAATATAAAGGTTTGAGGAGTTACCCTTAAACTTGGGTTCTCTTTTAACTCTGAATATAGATAAATGATTTTTAATACGTTTAAAAGTTGTCTTTTATATTCGTGTATTCTTTTAACGTGAACATCAAACCTTGTGTTTGGATTAATCACTATGCCCTGCGTCTTTAAAAGATATTTTGCAAAAGTAACTTTATTTTGTGTTTTAATACGCTCAAACTCTGCAATTGTATGTTCGTCATTTGCAAATTGTTCCAATTTCTCTAGTTCGTTTGCGTTTGTGTAATAATCATTACCAATTAATGATGTTAACAATTTGTCCATTTCTGGATTACACATAGAAAGCCATCTTCTGTGTGTTACTCCATTCGTAACATTTAAAAATTTCTCTGGGTAAAGCGTTGCGTAACATTTTAACAAATCATTTTTTACCAACTCGCTGTGGACGGTAGAAACACCATTAACATATGTTGATGCAACAACAACCAAGTTGGTAAAGTTTATAACTCCATTTTGAATAACTGACATATTATAAACTTTACCGCTTTCAATCTGACGATCTTGACAGTCTTTTACAAACCTGCGATTAATTTCTTTTACAATCATCGCTATTCTTGGAATATATCTTTCAACAAGATTTAATTCTTTCTTTTCCAACGACTCGCTTAAAAGTGTATGGTTAGTATAACTTATCATACGACACACAATCGCCCACGCCTCGTCCCAACCAAGCCTATGTTCATCCATCAAAATTCTCATAAATTCTGGGACTATCAATGCTGGGTGTGTATCATTTATGTGAACACTTGCAAAATCAGGAATTTCATAGAGGCTTCTTCCCTGTCTTAGATTAGATTTTACGATATTTTGTGCAACAGCAGATGCCAAGAAGTATTCTTGTTTCAAACGTAATGATTTGCCTTTTTCGTGGCTGTCTGTTGGATAAAGAACTTTGCTTATTGCTTCAATATCATCTTTGTTTGCCATTGCTTCAGCATATTCACCTTGGCTGAACTTTTTAGTGTCATAACTTTCAAGACTTTTTGCCGACCACAACTTTAATACATTAACCTTCTTTCCGCCGACCCCACTTACAAGCATATCATAAGGATAGGCTTGGACGTCTTGTGTGTTATGATAAATGTATGAAAATGTTCCATCAACATTTAGAGACTCTTCAACTTGCCCACCAAATCTAACAACACAGCTTTCATCTCCTCTTGGTTGAAGCCAAACATCTCCTTTTGTCGTCCACTCATCAGAAAGCTCAACTTGTTCGCAATCCACTATCTTTTGTTTAAACAAGCCATAGTCATAATTTATACAATGCCCACAAGCATTATATCCTTCCGACGTGAGTGAATCTAAATAACACGCAGCAAGCCTTCCAAGACCGCCATTGCCAAGATTAGCTTCGGTTTCCTTTGCATATACATCTTCTATATTCTTTCCCGATTTTTTCAATGCTGATGCAAACTCTTTTTCAAGTCCCAAATTCCATAAATGTGATTTTAACGATTTACCAAGCAAAAACTCGATTGATACATAATGAACAGCCTTTGCGTTCCTTGAACTTGCTTTTGCATTAGTTGTTTCTCTTATATCGTATAATTTCTCATTTACTATGTCTGCAAGACCTATAAAAAGTTGCTCATCGGTCGCATCTTTTATTCCTACGTTAAATCTCCCAAGTAAAAATTCTTCTAGTTCTTTCTCACACGACTTCCTTTGTAATGTTTTAACTTCTTTCATTAAAAACCTCCGAACTTCTATAATCCTTTATATATGTCGATATAACCTTGTATTGATTTATTCCAACTAAAATCGGTAGACATACAAATTTTCACCTTTTCTTCCCATGCTTTTTTGTCCGCTTTATAATCATACAGCGCACGTTTAATTGAATTTTGTAAGTCTTCAATCGAATATCTTGCAAAGGTATAACCGTTCCCACCGTTTACACAACCAAAATCTTTAATACTATCTTTTAAACCGCCAGTTTCCCGAACGATTGGCACACATCCATACCTTGATGCAACCATCTGCGAAAGCCCGCAAGGTTCTACCATTGATGGCATAATAAATATATCGGACGCAGAATAAAGCTTTTTGCCAATTTCCAAACTATAACCAATATTTACATGGCATTGCCTCGGAAATTTGTTGTTTAAATAATTGAAGTAATTATGATATTCGTACTCGCCTTCACCAACTCCAACGAACTGAACATTGTCTTCAATAATAAACTTCTCCATACAGCCTTTAATCAAATCTATTCCTTTTTGCCTTGCCATTCTTGTAACAATACAAACCATTGGCGCGTTTGGATCAATATTTAGTCCGTACTCTTTTTGTAAGTCTTCTTTATTTTTCTTTCTGTTCTCAAGCGTTTCCAAATCAAAATTATTAGAAATATCTTTGTCCGTTTTTGGATTATAAAACTTATAGTCTAAGCCATTCAATATACCACGTAGTTTGTGTGCATTTGCCCTAATTATATCGTTTAGTCCACAGCCACTTTCGGAAGTTTTAATTTCCTCAGCATAGCTTGGACTTACGGTAACTAGCCTGTCTGCTGTTATAATGCCAGCTTTTAAAAAATTTACGTCATTTTGATGTTCAAGCAAAGAACGATATTTTGCGTCAATACCAAGCACGTCAGTTAAAACACTTATTCCATATCTTCCTTGATATTGTAAATTATGAAGATTTAAAACCGTTTTTATATGGCTATATCTAGGGTCCCCGGAATAATTGGTTTTTAGGTAAACCGAAACCAAAGCAGACTGCCAATCGTTTGTATGAATTATATCTGGAACAAATCCGGTTATATCAAAAACATCTAACACTGCTTTTGAAAAGAAGGCAAATCTTTCAGCGTCATCATTATACCCATAAGGCCTTTCTCTTTTGAAGTATTTTTCGTTGTCTATAAAATAGTAAGTTATGTTTTCATCAACGCACCTAAACACACCACAATATTCATGCCTCCACGCAAGTTCAACTATTTTATTCCCAATATACTCAAGCTTCTTTTTATATTCGGGCAAGATTATTTCATGATACGGCAAAATTACCCGGATATCATATTCAGGCTCCTCTTTCTTTACAAATCTTGGCAAACCACAAATTATATCTGCAAGTCCGCCGGTACCACAAAATGGTTGAGATTCTGATGCAACAAACAATATTTTTTTCTTGACTGTATTATGTTTATTAATATTTGGCTCTTTGTCTTTTGCTAAATCCATATTAATCCTCTTTATCTTATTTTGTGCTTATTTCGTTTTTTTAAATATATTGTTGAATTTTGAGCAATTGATAATGTTAAAAAATGACTGTCTTTGTATTCTTCTTCAAAAGATGTCTTTAGGTTTGAATTTTTTAATCCGCTTCCACCAAATCTTAATTCATCGCTTGTGAAAACTTCTTCATATTCCCCTTTGTCAAGATAAATTCTATAATTGTCTAATCTTACAGGTGAAAAGTTACAAACAACAATAATCTTATCACCTTGCTTATTTGACCTTGAAAAAGCAATGACATTATTGGTTTTATCATTTGGAATAATCCACTCAAAGCCACACCAGTTAAAATCAACTTCATAAAACTCATTGTTAGTTAAGTAAAACCAATTTATTTCTTTTACAAAATCTTGAAGCAATTGATGTTTTTCAAACTTTAATAAGTCGTACTCAATTGACCTTGTGTTGTCCCACTCATTAAATTGCCCAATCTCTGAGCCCATAAATGTTAGTTTTTTCCCTGGATGTGCCATTAAGTAGCCATAAAATGCGCGTAGTGCATTAAACTTTTGGTCATAATCCCCATTCATTTTATTTATTAGAGAGCGTTTACCATAAACAACTTCGTCATGAGAAATTGGCAAAATGAAATTTTCGCTAAATGCATAAAACATCGAAAACGTAATCTTATTGTGATTATCCTTTCTGAAAAATGGGTCCATTGAGATATAATCTAAAGTATCGTTCATCCACCCCATATTCCATTTGTAATTAAAGCCAAGACCACCAATATCTGTTGGTTTTGTTACAAGAGGCCAAGCTGTTGATTCTTCGGCAATCATTAACGCATTCGGAAACCTATTAAATACTGCATAATTAAGCTTTTGTAAAAATGCAATGGCTTCAAGATGTTTATTATTCCCATAAGAGTTTGGCAACCACTCGCCATTCTTTTTATCATAGTCAAGATAAAGCATAGATGCAACAGCATCAACTCGAATTCCATCAATATGATAAACATTTAAAAAGAACATTGCACTTGAAATTAGAAAACTTTGTATTTCAGGTTTTCCATAATTAAATCGCCTTGTTCCCCACGATTTATGCTCTTTTCGGTCCCACGACTCGTATTCATAAAGGCAAGTTCCATCCCATTCTATTAACCCATGCTCATCTTTTGGAAAATGTGCAGGTACCCAGTCTAATATTACTTGTATGTTGCTTTCATGGCACTTATCCACAAAATACATAAAATCATGAGGAGTCCCAAACCTGCTTGTTACTGAAAAATATCCTGTAGGCTGGTATCCCCATGACCCATCATATGGATACTCTGTCAACGGCATCAGTTCTATATGTGTATACCCCATTTCTACAACATAAGGGATTAATTCTTCAGCAAGTTTTTTATACGAAAAATAATTACCATCTTCATATCGCTTCCATGAACATAAGTTAACTTCATAAATATTCATTGGAAGTTCGTAATGATTTTGTTTATCTCTTACGGTAATATAGTCTTCATCATTCCATTTGTAGCCAGACAAATCATAAACCTTTGATGCTGTCTCTCCATTGGTTTGACTATGAAACGCATAAGGATCAGACTTAAATGTTTTTTTGCCGTAACAATCGGTAACCAAATATTTGTAGTTGTCATAAGTTTTACAGTCTGGAATAAATTTTTCCCATATAAATCCATCGTTTATTCTTAACATTCTGCCTAGGTGTTCGTTCCAACCATTAAAATCACCAACAACGCTTATACTTTTTGCATTTGGTGCATAAACCCGAAACACGGCACCTTTTATCCCATTTTCTTCACATAGATGACAACCTAAAAATTCATATGAATTGTAATATGTCCCTTGGTGAAACAGATATAATGCTTTATCTTTATCCATTAAAAGCTCCGTTAATATTAACGCCCTTTTATCAATATGTCCCCTATTATTTTTATAGTTTAATTAAATTATTATTAAATGTCAAACAAATAACACTTGCTATAAAATAAATATAATAAAACAAAATGACTCAGAATTATTTTCTAAGTCATTTTTTGATTGTTTACTCTGCTTCAACGATTTTTTCACAAATTGTAATAGTTCCTTTATTTGTAATTATCGCAATATTTGCATCGATAGACGTCAAGTAATATTGGTCTTTTATCACATCGCCAAAAACTATTATATTATTTGTTTTCGTTGTAGTTAAATCGAAAGTTAAATTATTGTTCGCCGTTTCTATTGTAACAGGTTTATCTTTTCCTATTATTTCGATGCCACTTGCCAAAGATAACATTTTTAACGTTACCGAGCCATTCGTTTCAACCTCAATCTTCCCCGACATATTTTCTGCCCAAACATCACCTTTATCGGAAACTACAACAATTTTTGCATTGTTATTTATATCTCCTATAAAATTAACATTTCCACTTTTAGTGGTTGTGGAACAAACCCCAGAACTTATATTAATTAATCTAATATTTCCCCCAAGCGTCTTCACGTCAATCTTTGCGTTCAAACTTTTCTCTTTATCTCCTATTACAACATCGCCACTTCGTGTCGATACAGAAACGTCTCCATTCGAATCTTTAACAAATACATTTCCACTTCCGCCAACAATAGATAAATTTGTACACGATTGAACATCTACAAAACCATAAGAAGTCTCTATATTGCAGTCAGATACATTTTCTGCCCAAATATCACCACTCTTAGTCTTAATTGTACCGATTGCCATTCTTCTACCATTCAGAATAACATCTCCACTTTTGGTGGTTAAATTAACCTCCCCACCATAAACAATTGTCTCAGCACCAAGAGTTATATCTCCGCTTTTCGTTATAATTTCCGTATTGCCATATACGTCTAACATGATTTTTGCATTTGTGTTTATTTTTGCATCACCATTCACTTTTGCCAATTCTTCATTTGAAGATGCAATCCTTGCCGATTTCGCATCAACTTCAAGTTGCTCACATGCATTAAAATACAAACCACCGCCCTTTGCTTTATAGGTAATCTTCCCGTCTATTTTGTCTGTTATATTGATTTGTGCATTAATTGCCTCAATGTGTAAATCATTAATTTTTGCACCTGTATTAATATATGCATCTTTTGAACCTATATTTAAATGTAGTTTCGATAAAGTAACATCATTGACATTAACTTTGCCACCCGTTGTAACTATTAAATTAGAAAGCATACCATTTAAACCATCTATTGTAATGTTGGAGTCTCGGCTTTGAATAGCAACGACACCTCGATAATAAATAGGAATAGATATCGTTAATGCGCTTCCATCTATTCGATTATGGTATAAAAACGGAACATACTCTCTTACACTAAAATTAACTTTATTGCCAGCATTTTCCACAGCCAAATCTGGATTATCAATGGTTTTTGTATATCCATTAAATTGTTCATCAAGTACAACTGAAAAAGTATAACTTTGTGCGAATACTACATTTATAGGTATATTATCACACGTTATATTAAATTCTTGCACGCTTGATTCTGCACAGTATACAGTTTGTTTTTCATAGTAACTACCACTAGTTGAACGAATGTACCTTAATCCCAAAATGTCTGCACCCGGTGCTATCATCATAGTAACACCAAGCCCAGCCACAATAACCAAAAAACCACAAAACACCAAAAATATGTTAAAGGCTAATTTACTCATTTACTCTCCTTGGGACAAATCTTTATTGGATTTCCGCCCTTATTCTTCTAACTCCGGCACTACTGCTTTGCTCTTTTACAATCTTAAACTTTCCAATTTCACGAGTGTTTTTTACATGTGGACCGCCACATATTTCTTTTGAGTAGTCTCCTACGCTGTAAACCTTTACAACGTCGCCATATTTGCTGTCAAAAATACCAATAGCACCTGAATTTTTGGCTTCTTCAACACTCATTTCTTCCATCGTAACATCAACTTCTTTTTGTACCACATCATTTACATAATTCTCAACCGCTTCGATTTCTTCTTTTGTCATAGGTTTATCGTAAGAAAAGTCAAATCTTGCACGCTCGCTGGTTATATTTTGACCACGTTGGAAAACTGTATCTCCAAGAACTTTTCTAAGCCCTGCTTGCATTAAGTGTACAGCTGTGTGATATCTTGTTTCCATTTCGCCACCTTCACTTAATCCACCTTTAAACTCACCTTTCTCAGCCGTCTTGCTTTTTTCTTGATGTTCACGGAATGCTTCATCAAATCCGTCTTTATCAACTGTAAATCCACGTTCTTCTGCCATTTCAATAGTTAATTCAATTGGGAAACCAAAAGTATCATAAAGTCTGAATGCTGACTTGCCATTTATAATATTTTCGACAACGGCATTTGGGTCATTCTTTAACATAAACTCACGTTTTCTATTAATTCCGTCAATGACTTTTTCAAATTCTTTATTGCCTTGAATAAGCATTTTCTCAAATTTTTGAACTTCTTTAGTGATTTCATCTAAAATATATTGCTTTTTCTCAACCAACAATGGATATGCTTCATTATAAATTTCATCGATATAAATACTTGCAATATCATTTAAAACCGAACAATCTAAATTTAATTGTCTGCAAAATCTGATTGCACGACGCATAATTCTTCTTAAAATGTATCCAGCTCCAACATTTGATGGAACAATGCCATTAACATCTCCGATAAGCATTATTGCTGTTCTTGTATGGTCGGCAATTATACGCATCGCACGTGTTGTTTTTTCATCTTCCCCATATTTTAAACCACCAACTTTTTCAAGCAATGAAATCGTTGGGGTGAACAAATCTGTTTGGTAAACATCATTAACGTTATTTAAAAACAATAACATTCTTTCAAAACCAAATCCTGTATCAACGTTTTTATTCTCTAATGGCTTATATCCATCTTCGGTTTTTTCGTATTGCATATAAACATCGTTACCTATCTCTACATACCTTCCACAATCACACTCTGGGCCACAGTTCTCACCACAAGAATGGTCATGTCTTGGATAATACCACTCATTATCTGGACCGCAAGGAGTTCCAGTGGTTCCTTCTAGTTCCCACCAGTTGCCGTCTTTACTTAGATAGAAAATATTTTCAGCCTTAATACCTAATTCTTTTAAATAACCTGCTGTTTCTTCATCTCTTGGAGCACTTTCATCACCTTCAAAAACTGTTGCAAGAATCTTCGTAGAATCCAAGCCAAACTCTTTTGTTAAAAGTTCAAATGTCCATGCTGTTTTTTCTTTCTTAAAATAATCTCCAAGGCTCCAATTCCCCATCATTTCAAAAAAGGTTAGGTGCGATGCATCTCCGACAGATTCAATATCAACCGTTCTTACACAACCTTGAATATTGCAAAGCCTTGTGCTTCCGCTTGGATGTTTTGCACCAAGTAAGTATGGCATTAATGGTTGCATTCCGGCAACATTAAACATAACTCCAGTTGTTCCATCACCAATCAATGAAACAGCCCCTATGTCCGTATGTCCCTTTGAAATATAAAAATCGAGCCATTTTTTTCTTAATTCTTTACTTGAAATCATATACTATTCCTCACTACTAATCAAATATATCCCCGTTAGGGTCTTCTGAAGGGAATTCAACATCATCCTCTACAACTGGAGACCCGTCTCCTGCCATATCAGGCATATCTGGAATATCAAACGGTGGCAAATTATCTTCATTTACAAAGATATCATTAAAGTCACCAACTTCTACCAGTTCTGGACCCTTTATTCGTTTTGTTTCAGGTGGCGCTGACTCAATAAGGCTTTGAGTCTCTCCATCACGTGGAAGGTTAACGAAGCTAACCCTTGAACCTTTCCAACCGATAAATACGCTACCAATTTTACCACTTCTGTGCTTCGCAAAAATAATTTCGGCGGTATAATCAGAACTTGCCCCCTCTTTTTCTACGCCCTTCATTTCTTCTGGCTTATGTATAAACATAACAATGTCCGCATCTTGTTCGATAGCACCAGTTTCACGCAAGTCGCTTAGTACTGGCTTTTTGCTTACACGGTTTTCAACCGCACGAGACAACTGACTTAGAAGCAATACTGGTACATTTAATTCTTTCGCTAAAATTTTCATTCGTCTTGAAATATCAGAAACTTCTTGTTGACGACTGTCGGTCTTTTTATCGCTATACATCAACTGCAAGTAGTCAATCATAATAAGATCTAAGCCTTGTTCTCTTTTCAGTTTACGACACTTTGAAAGAATATCAGATGGAGTATTTAATGTACTGTCATCAATGAAAATTTGAGTACCCTTTAACGTGTTCATAGCATCAAACAATTTTGACCAGTCTTGACTTGTTAGTTTACCGCTTAACGCCCTTGACATATCAACTCCAGCAACCGAGCACATCATTCTTTGAACCAGCTGAGCCTTGCTCATTTCAAGCGAAAACACCGCACATTTTTTCTTTTTTAATGCCGCATTTACGATAAAGTTCATCGATAACGCTGTTTTACCAACAGCTGGGCGGGCAGCAATTACGACAAGGTCAGAATTTTGCCAGCCTCTTGTAATCTCATCAATTGCGTAGAACCCAGACGGAATACCTTGCGTGTCTCCCCCAGACTTATTAATATCTTCAAATTTCTGAATTACAACATCTAAGTATGGGTCAATATGTTCAAGTTCAGACACTTGCCCATTCTCCGCCAATTCAAATATGCTTTTTTCGGCGCTATCTAACGAATCTTCGTCTCCGTTATAAGCTTTTCTTTCGACACGCTCGCAAACTTCAATAAGTTTTCGATTAGTAGCACAACGCTTTACAATTTCAGCATATTGACTCCACCTAACCGCCGATGGAACAACATTTGTCAAACTCATAATAAATTGAGCCCCACCAACACTGTTTAGGCTGTTCATTTGTTCAAGTTCATCGGTTAGTGTAATATAGTCAATTACAACATTTCTTGCATAGAGATTTGTCATTGCCTCAAACACTTTACGGTTAACTTCTGAATAGAAGTCTGACGCCTTTAATTTGCTTATTATCCCAATACATGCATCTTCCGAAATTAACGCACAGCCCAAAACACCCAGCTCTGCGTCCATACTGTTTGGCAAAATCTGTGCAATACTTTCCGATGACTTCTTTGTTTCGCTTATCTTTTGTGCCACTTCATACTCCCCCAAGTTAAAGTACAATAATTATAGCAAATAGTATATATTTAGTCAAGACGCAAATTGGCTTTTTAACAAAAGTTAAAAATATGTTAAAAACAAAAATAAAAAGATAGAAATTGACAAAACTTTAGATGTGTAATATAATGTAGTCATTAAATTTTTAGGAGAAGCTACTTATGATAGATATTAATATTTTGCGTGAGAACCCAGACCTTGTGCGTGAAAATATGAAAAAGAAATTTCAAGATGAAAAACTTCCTTTGGTTGATGAAGTTTTAGAGTTGGATAAAAAAAATCGTGCACTAAAGGTTGAAGGCGATAATCTTCGTGCCGATAGGAATAAACTTTCAAGCGAAGTCGGAAGACTTATGAAAGAAAAACAAATTGAAGAAGCCGAAAGAATTAAAGCAGTTGTAAAAGCAAATGCAAATAGGTTGGTTGAAATTGAAGAAGAGCAAGCTAAAATTGATGCCGAAGTAAAAGCAAAAATGATGAGAATACCAAACATTATTGACGCATCTGTTCCAATTGGAAAAGATGACAGTGAAAATGTTGAAGTTCAAAAATTCGGAGAACCTGTTGTTCCGGAATACGAAATTCCATACAACGCAGATATTTTGGAATCAATCAACGGTTTAGATAAAGAAAGTGCAGGAAGAACAAGCGGAAATGGCTTCTACTACCTAATGGGAGATGCCGCAAGACTTGTAACCGCTATGATTTCTTACGCTCGTGATTATATGATTGACAAAGACTTCATCTATGCCATACCACCATTTATGATTAGAAGTGATGTTGTTACTGGGGTTATGAGCTTTGCAGAAATGGATGCTATGATGTACAAGATTGAAGGCGAAGACCTTTATCTAATCGGAACAAGCGAACATTCTATGATTGGAAAGTTTAAAGACCAAATTTTAAAAGAAGAACAACTTCCTATAACAATGACTTCTTATTCCCCTTGTTTCAGAAAAGAAGTAGGTGCCCACGGAATTGAAGAACGAGGAATTTACAGAGTTCATCAATTTGAAAAGCAAGAGATGATTGTTATATGTAATCCAGAGCAATCTATGGATTGGTACAATAAAATGTGGTCATATACCGTTGAAATATTTAGGAATTTAAACATTCCTGTTCGTCAACTTGAGTGTTGTTCAGGCGACCTTGCCGACCTTAAAGTTAAATCTTGCGACATCGAAGCTTGGAGCCCAAGACAAAAGAAATATTTTGAAGTTGGTTCTTGCTCAAACCTAAGCGACGCACAAAGCCGTAGACTAGGAATTCGTGCTAAAGGCGAAAAGGGCAACTATTTCCCACACACCTTAAACAACACCGTACTTGCGTCAACCAGAGCCCTAATTGCCCTACTTGAAAACAACTACAACGCCGATGGCACAATAACTGTCCCAGAAGCCCTTAGACCATATATGGGCGGAAAAGCAATTATCATTCCTAACAAAAAGTAAAATTATTTTATTAAATTATTGTAAAAGACTAGGCATAAACCTGCCTAGTCTTTTACTTTGTTATTCGTCAATATTTTCTGATGCACCATTTTTTTGATTTTTTAAATCGGTAAATAATTTCGTATGCGGTTGGTTCTTAACAGCAGTTAAAATATATGCAATTTCTGGTTTGATTTTACCATTGTACAAAATGCTTTGCATTGATGTAAAAATTATCACCCAATCACTCCCACTTTCAACAGCATTTTTTAGTTTGGTTTGCATATTTTTGTCACCATTTTCAATTCCACAAGACATTGGGAACTCCGCCATTTTTTCGAAAAACCCTGCAGAGAGATTCCCTCGGGGTACTCCGTGCATATTCCTTCTAAAAAACTTGATTTGGGCTTTTGCACTATTATCTAAATACTCTGACATATTGGGGCTGTTTAAAACAAACGAGCCTCGCAACATTTCGTTCATTATTTCGCCATGATAAATTCCATTTGCATCACAATCCGGAAACCCATCTACCATCGAATCAATAATTTCGTTTTCGCCAATTTCGTGCATATTGTAATACAATTCTAGGGCTTCCATTAAACCGAGTTCACACAAGAAAACGAAGTCTTCCTTTATGTCTTCATAATTCCCACTTAATAAAAATGTTGCTTGCAATTTAAACAGGTCTTGTCGTAAAGTCTTTTCTTGTTCTTCAGTCATAAACCCCTCCTACTGACTGTCGTTACTGGACTGCCTTCCGTCAGTCAAATATTCTTGCACGATGTCCGAGTATGGCTGATTTGCAATTGCTGTTAATGCTATAAAAGATGTTTCAGTCAAATCTTGGCCATTACACAAAATACTTGCCAAATAACCAATACAATCAGCGTCGTTTGCTTCAGACAAGCCACGCATTGACTGCTCTTGCAAAAAGACCTCAAAATCTTCATTCGTCTTATAACCAACTTCTTTTGCTTGTGTGATTAATGTTTGCAATAACAAATCTTCTGGTGTCATAGCAACGTAGTCTTTTAAATCCCTATTCCGTCTTACGATTGATTTAATATGGTCTTCTTTGGTTGCTCGTCCCATCGCTCTGGCGATTAACATTTCTTCACTTGACACATTTGGATATGAATCAATTATTTTATCAATTTTAGCATTAATTCCAGAGTCATAAGTGGCGGAATATACAGAAAGGGCTTCTAAGCATTCCAACTCACACAAAGTAATAAAATCTTCTTCCACCGTTTCAAAGTATCCTGCCAACATAAACTTTGCTTTAAATATTAACCAATCGTGACATAATTTCTCTTGTATTTCACTTAGCATATTGCCCCCTACATTGACTCTGGAGAGTCCTCGTTTTTGTTAAAATGTATATTTCTTGCTTCGACATGCATATCATAGTATTTTGAATATGGCTGGCTGGCGACCCCCATTAGCACTTCATATGCCGAAAAAGGCAATGAAACATTTCTTCTTAACAAGTTAGAAACCCCTAAAACAACCGAAATGTCAGAGAACCTCTCAGGATCTTTTATCATT
>JAGBBI010000262.1 GCA_017938565.1 Clostridia bacterium | reverse complement strand
TTGCATTCATAGAAACAACTTTTATTTTAATTGGGAAGCCATTACTCCCTATTTTTTCATAATCGTGGGGTGTAAATGTTTTATCCAAAAATTTCTTAACAATAAGAACTTTTTCTGGATTTATACAATATGGCTTGTTTGCTTTCTTATCTACAGGCATTTGATAGGTTTCTTCATTTAGCCGTTTAATAAGTTCTTTTTCTTGTTTTTCGTTTATTACAAATTTTCTCATAACAGAATATAGTTATTCTCATATAAATAGCAAACAAAATAAATAAAAAATCCACACCTTAAAGGCGTGGATTTTCATTTAACTTAAGCAATAGTGAGTTCACCCAAGTCTTGTGTACAAGATATATTAAACGTATGACCGTTTTCATAATCGCCAACGAGAAGAGCATCAGTAATTTTATCCTCAATGGTATCCTGAATAGCCCTCATAATAGGCCTTGCGCCATATTCTTTCTCGTCTTTTATAATATTGTATATATAATTTACAACATCATCGTTGTATATAACCATATATCCAATCTCAGCAAGTTTTTTTTCAAACTTTCCAATCTCCAATTTGATAATCTGCTTAAGATTCTCCTCATTAAGAGAATTGAAATAAATAATGTCATCAACTCTGTTAAGAAACTCAGGTGGGAATTTATTCTTCAACTGTTTAAGAAGAATTCTTTTAGAATTTTCCTCTTCGTTTTCCTTAAATCCAATACCCTTTCCGAAGTCGCTTGCTGTTTTTGCACCAACGTTTGATGTAAAGATAACAATGACGTTCTTAAAGTCTACTTTCTGTCCGGAATTATCAGTTAAGAATCCCTCGTCAAGTACCTGTAAGAAAACATTATAAATTTCAGGGTCTGCTTTCTCAATTTCATCAAGAAGAAGTACACAATGTTTCTTATTCTTAATTGTTTCGGTTAATTGTCCTCCCTCCTCATAACCCACATAACCTGGGTTGGAGCCAATAAGTTTATTAACCGCCACTTTGTCTGAGAATTCGGACATATCAAAACGCACAAGCGCTTTTTCGTCACCAAAAAGTTCTTTAGCAAGTTTCTTGGCAATAAGGGTTTTTCCGGTACCTGTTTTACCAATAGCCATACAACTATACATACATCCGTTCTTATGCAGTCCAATTCTGTTTCGCTTAAGGGCTTTACAAATGGTTGTAATTGCTTCGTCTTGTCCAACTACACCTTCTTTAAGCCTCTCGTCCATATCAACAAGTTTCTTTCTGTCATCAGAAGTCAAATTGCTGACAGGGATATTGGTTTTTACTGACACAACGTTAAGAATGTCATCTTTTGTCACTCTTATTGGATTTTTCGCACGTTCCTCCTCTACTTCTTTTTTCTTTTTAAGAAATTCGGAATGAAGTGTTTTTTGTATCGCCTGTTGTTTGTCTACTTCCTCATAGTCTTTTTTTTCGGTGGCCTCTATTATTGCGAAGCGCGTCTTTTTTTGTCTATCCCTTATTTCTTTTATTTCTGGAATATCTTGAATTGTTCCCTTTAGAGCACCCGTTTCGTCAAGAAGGTCAATCGCTGAATCCGGAAGATTTCTTTCTGGTATATACCTATGAGCAAGTTTTACACAAGCCGTGATA
>JAGBBI010000261.1 GCA_017938565.1 Clostridia bacterium | reverse complement strand
CAATTTTTTCTTTTTGCTTTGCAACGCTCATTATATAATTGTTACGTTTATCGTCAAGGTTATCAGTAAGTGTTCCCGCTGTAACTATTTTTACAATATCACGTTCAACAAGTTCTTTGCTTTTGGGATTTGGCTCGGAAACTTGGTTGCATAATACTACCTTATATCCTGCTTGTACAAGTTTTGGTAGGTAGTTATCTATTGCATGAATTGGTATTCCACACATTGGAGCACGCTCTGGAAGTCCACAATCTTTTCCAGTTAAGGTTAAATCTAAAACCTTCGAAGTTATTATTGCATCATCAAAAAACATTTCATAAAAGTCGCCAAGTTGATAGAACAAAAGAGCATCTGGGTTTTTGTCTTTCGTTTCGACATATTTAAGCATTGATTTTGTTAATTTTGACCTATCTATAAGCATTTTATATTATCTCTCCATAAAGCACAGTAAGTTTTGAATTAGTAATCTTTACATTTACAAACTTACCAACCAATTCATCTATTTCTTTGTCATCTGGCATAACGATATTCACATTCTTATTCTGGTCGGTTGAACCTACCAAATAATTTTTATTAGTTCCTTCAATTAAAACTTCAACCGTTTTCCCAACATAACTTGCAGATATTTCACTTGCAATTTCTCTTTCAAGTTCAATTAACCTTGCCAACCTTTCTTTTTTTAAAGGCAATGGTATTTGATTTTGCATTTTTTCGGCAATAGTCCCACGACGCTTACTGTAGATAAAACCAAAGATTTGTTGATACCTTGCAAATTGAATTAGGCTTAAGGTATCTTCAAAATCCTCGTCTGTTTCATCAGGGAACCCAACAATAATATCCGTTGTAAGTTCAACATCAGGAATTTGTTCTCTTATTCTTGATACAAGGTCAAAATAATGTTCCCTTGTGTATTTTCTATTCATTTCTTTCAAAATCTTGGTACTACCACTTTGAGCAGGAAGATGAATCGAATGACAGATATGAGTGCCTTCTTTAATCGCTTTAATTACATCATCATTCAAGTCTTTTGGATGACTTGTCATAAATCGTAATCTGAACTTATAGTCTAACTTATCAATTTCACGCAAAAGATTAGCAAAAGTTATGCTTTCGTCTTCAATATCATTGCCATATGAATTTACATTTTGTCCAAGTAATGTAATTTGCTTATAACCCTGATCAAGTAATGCTTTCACTTCCGATATTATGTCTGGCATAGGTCTGCTTATTTCCCTGCCTCTGACATATGGTACAATACAATAAGTACAAAAATTGTTGCAACCAAAAGAAATGTTAACCCACGCATTAACACCACTTGTTCGATTAATTTCGTCAATATCTTTTCCTGTTCTTGTTTCCAATATTTCTATTTGAGATTTATTAGTGTCCGCCCATTTAAAGAACAACTCCTTAAAGTTAGACAAATTCATAGTTCCAATTATCAAATCTACAAAAGGAAATTTTTTCTTTATAGACTCAGCACGTCCCGTTTGTTGTGTCATACAACCAACCAAAACAACGCACTTAACAACGCCTTTTGCCTTTGGGGCTTTTAAATTTCCAATAAAGCTTTCAATCTTTTTTTCGGCACTCTCACGAATAGCACACGTATTAATAACAACTACGTCTGCCTCAGTTGAAGTTTTCGCTTCACCCATTCCTAAGTTTTTTAGCACTCCTGCCATTTTTTCACTTTCGTGAACATTCATTTGACATCCAAATGTTTGAATAAAATAATTCCAATTTTTAAAATTCTTTTCCATAATGGATATATTATACAATGAATTTTGACATTTTTCAACAAAATATTTAATTTTGAATAAATCACTTTATATCGATGAATACTAAGATTATGAAGAGTGGCAAGGGTAAAAAGATAATTAAATATGTTGCAGTTTCAAGTATAATTTTATGCGTTTTGGGCATATTAACCTGCTTTTGCATATTTCACTCTATTACAAAAGAGAAAACCCTTAATCACGGAAATTTGACAAGTAATATTAAAAATACAGCATTTTCAAGCTTCGATGGAAACCAAATCTCATCTATCTCATCTGAAGTAAAATTAAATAGTTTACAGCCATACACTATTAACGCTTTTATTGCAAAAGAAGATAAACGGTTTTATAAACATAAAGGCAATGATTTAATAAGAATTTTTGGAGCACTAAAAAACAATATACTTTCTAGCGGAATTGTTGAAGGGGGCTCAACAATATCACAGCAACTTATAAAAAATACTCATACTAATAGCGAGCGTACCATAGAAAGAAAACTTACTGAAATAAAGCTAGCCACCGAGCTTGAAAACAACTACACAAAAGACGACATTCTTGAAATGTATTTAAATACAATTTATTTTGGCAACAACTGTTATGGTATCCAAAGTGCAAGTATGCTTTATTTTAATAAAAGTGCAGATGAACTAAGCCTTGCTGAAAGTGCTCTTCTCGCAGGAATAATATCTGCTCCAAGCTCATTTAACCCAATAGTAAATCTTGATGTTGCAATCAAAAAAGGAAAATTAGTGCTGTCATTAATGCAACAACAAGAATTTATTTCCGAAGACGAGAAGGTCTTAGCAAGTCGAGAACTAGATAATATTGAAATCAATAAAGCATCCACTAACTTCAGTAATTATATGAGTTATGCGATAAAAGAAGCCTGCGCAATTCTTGGTGTTAATGAAATTCCAAGCGATAAGAAAATTATAATTTCAACCTACCTTAACGAAGAATTGCAAGCCAAAGCCGAAGATATGATAACTTCAAGAAAATATGTGGTTAAAAACAAAAATAATATAGAACCAGACATCTCAACTATTGTGATAGACAATGACACAGGTGGCATAATAGCATTAGCTGGTAATAGTAAATTTAATTTAATGGAACTTAGGCGACAGCCGGCAAGCACAATTAAACCAATTTTAGTTTATGGCCCAGCCATAGAATATAACAATTATGTTCCTTGCTCTTTAATTTTAGATGAACCTATTAATATTGAGGGTTATACCCCACACAACGCCACAAAACTATATTACGGCTACACAAGTCTTAGAGATAATGTCGTCAGAAGCACAAATATCCCTGCTGTTAAATTATTAAATGAAGTAGGTTTATCAAAAGCTAAGCAATTCGCAGAAAATAGTGGAATTGTTTTTAGTGAAAACGATAACAACCTTGCCATTGCCCTTGGAGGCTTTACAGATGGAATAACTATATCAGAACTTGCAGGAAGTTATGTAACAATTGCACGTGGTGGAAGTTTTGTTAAACCTACCTTTGTGAAATCTATTACGATAGACGACAAAATCGTATATGAAAATAGTGGACAATCTAATCAAGTAATGAGTGAAGAAACAGCATATATTCTAACCGATATGTTAAAAAGTGTGGCAAATTACGGTACTGGCAGAAAAATTAAAAATGTAGGGAATTTTATTGCTTCCAAAACTGGAACAAATGCAACAAACGAATCTAATATGGATGCATGGAATGCCTCATTTACAACCGAACATACCGCTGTGTGTTGGATTGGAAATACTACAGGACTCGATGGGTCAATGCACGATACAATTAAAGGCAGTACCTATCCTACGCTTTTTGTAAAAGAGCTATTTGAACATCTCTACACAAACAACACCCCATCAGATTTTGAAATGCCAAGTAATTTAATCCATGTTGACATCGATAAAAATGAATATAACGAAAATCATCAAATTTTTTTGGCTGACGATACATCCACAAAAACATTATCAGAGATATTTAATATAAACAATTTGCCACAACCTAAACCTACGCCCCAAATAGACACAAAAAAAGCCGAAATAGTTGACTTTGTCAACAACTCCGACTCTTTATTTAAAGTTAGGTTTTATTAATGCTTAATTAGAGATTTCCCTGTCATCTCTTCAGGTTGAGGCAAGTGTAATAATTCTAGAAGTGTCGGCGCAATATCGCACAATTTACCATCTTTATATAGTTGATGTCCTCTATAATCCTCATCTACCAATATAAATGGAACTAAATTTGTTGTGTGTGATGTACAAACCGAACCGTCTTCCATAACCATTTTCTCAGCATTCCCGTGGTCTGCTGTAACAATGGCACTTCCGCCACATTCTTTTATCTTGCTTAAAATTTTACCAAGACACTCATCTACCGCTTTAACTGCTTTTTGGGTTGCTTCAAAATTACCGGTATGGCCAACCATATCACAATTTGCATAGTTAAGTATTAAAACATCAACACCTTCATCTAAAACTTCTAATGCTTTCTCTGTAACCTCATAAGCGCTCATTTCAGGTTGTAAATCATATGTTTCAACTTTTGGGCTTGCAACCAATATTCGTTCTTCGTACTTATTTGGAGACTCTACACCGCCATTAAAGAAAAATGTAACATGGGCATATTTTTCAGTTTCAGCAATTCTTGCCTGTGTTAATCCATTGTTTGCCAAATACTCACCTAGTGTATTTGTTAATGTCTGAGGAGGAAACGCTACTAAACAATTTTCAAAAGATGCATCATACTGCGTCATACAAACGTAACATAAATCTTTCAAAACGGTCTTCCTTTCAAACATAGTAAAGTCATCAAAAATTATAGAACGTGTGATTTCTCTTGCCCTATCTGTTCTGTAATTAAAAAATATTACTGAGTCATGGTTGTTCATGCCTTTATAATCGCCAATAATGGTAGGTAGCATAAATTCGTCTGTTATGTCATTTGAATAACTTAAGTTTATTGCCTCTTTAAAATTACTAAACTTTTTTCCTTCCCCTTGAACTACGAGATTATAGCCCTTCTCAACCCTTTCCCAGCGATTATCTCTGTCCATGATATAAAATCTTCCAATAATGGTTGCAATCTCTCCAACCCCTAATTCGTTGATCTTATCTTGCAATTTGTTTAGATAGGTTAATGAACTTGTCGGAGACACATCTCTGCCATCAGTTATACAATGCACATAAACTTTATCCAGTTTATTTTTTTTGGCCAATTCTAAACACGCAAAGCAATGCTCAAGTTTTGAGTGAACTCCACCATCACTTAACAAGCCTACAATATGCAATGCTGAATTATATTTTTTACAATTCTCGACGGCAGTTGCCATTGCACTATTATTATAAAAACTTCCATCTTCAATAGACTTCGATATTGCAGTACTGTCTTGATATACAATTCTACCACTACCAATGTTTAAGTGTCCAACTTCACTATTTCCCATTTGCCCTTCTGGGAGGCCAACAGCAAGGCCGCTTGCTTCAATTAAAGTCGAAGGGTATTCTTTTTTTAAATTTTCAAAAACTTCCATTTTCGCAGTTTTTACTGCATTTCCATCAATTTTTTCAGACTCGCCTAGTCCATCTAATATTATAATTGCTTTTGTTTTTTTCATTATGCTTCTCCTTAATCGCCTTATATTCTATTTCACTTTTTAAATTTTGTCAATTTTATTTTCTTTAACTTGCTATTATATCTTGCTTCTTTTTCTGCTATTACGTTTTTTCTTTCCAAATAATAACTTGCTATTGCTTTTTCATTAACACCATCTTTATACATCAATGCAACACTTCGATTTAATTCATTGTATTCAGCGTAAATACTTAAATATATATTTTTCCTTAAATAGTGCTTTCTGATTGAATTTGGTGCACTTCCATTCTCCCATAAAAGCGATAAGTAAGTTGTCTTTAGCTCAATTGGAGCCATTGCAAGAACTTCCAATTTCTTTTTCCTTGCAAGCCCATAACCTACTTTATGTTTGATACAGATAATATCTGTCAACAACCTTTCACCATTAAGCACCTGTTTTTGTAGTTTTAATATCGCCCGCTTATAAACTAACTCCGATATAATGCTATAAATTAAGTATGCT
>JAGBBI010000260.1 GCA_017938565.1 Clostridia bacterium | reverse complement strand
GGCGGAAATTCACTAGAGGCAGACGTGTATGCAGATAAGGTGGGGGCTGATGCGATACGATATTTATATGGTTCAGCGAACCCAACAAATGATATGCGTTTTGGGATGCCTTTAACGGATGAAGCAAGAAGAAAATTGATTGCATTTTGGAATATTTATACATTCTTTAATACATATGCCTGCATTGATAATCCTGATATTGCGAACTATAAATTAGACGAAAAGAATTTGCAAATTACAGACAAATGGCTGTTGCAAAGTATAAACGAATTCGTTGAAAAATCCGATAAAAACTATGCTGAATTTAATAATTTCTTAGTTGTTAAAGATTTTGAAAAACTTGTTGACGACATTTCAAATTTCTATATTCGAGTTAATAGAAAAAGATTTTGGAAATCAGAAGAGAAAGAAGACCAAATGACGGCGTATTGGTGCTTATATTATGCAATAAAGAAGTTAATTCAAGTAATGACACCTATAATTCCTTTCCTTTGTGAATATATTTGGCAAAGTGGTGTTCGTGAAATTGAGAAAGACGAGGCTGAATCAATTATGCTTGCTGGGTTTGCTTGCAAAATAAATTGCTCAGATTTTAGTGATGTTTCAAAAGATGTCGATGTTGCAAGACAAATAATAACTCTTGCTCAAAGACTTAGAAATGAAAATCAAATAAAAATTAAACAACCACTAAAAACTTTATTTGTCGTAGGCAATGCTGATGCGAAAAAAGCAACACAAAGTTTGAACGATATAATTACAAGCGAATTAAATATTAAACAAGTGTTATTTGAAACAGATAACTCAAAATTTAATGATGAATACCTTGGCGTTGATTTCAAAAAGGCCGGAGCTGTTTTAAAAGGAGAGGTTCAAAGGTTAAAAACCACATTGGCTGAAATAGATGATGACACTATGGCGAAGGCGGTTTTGGATTATAAATCAGGTTGCGTTAATGTTGGTGATTTTAGAGGGCTTGCAAGTGAGATATTTACGCTACAAAGCAAACCAAAGTCGGAGTTCGTAATTATTCAAGACGGCGGTATAACAGTTGTGCTTGATACTACTATTGATGAAACTTTAATGCTAGAAGGCTTATTTAGAGAAGTTGTAAGATCGGCTCAAATGTTAAGGAAGGAGGCGAATTTTAGAATTGAACAAAGAATTTTAATTAATGTAACTTCAGAGAGTGAAGATGTAAACAAAATGCTTTCAATGTTTAAATCAAAATTGATGGAAGATGTTTTAGCAAAAGATTTTGGTAACATTTCAAATCCTGATATTGTTAAAACAATTGAAATTGCTGGAGAGAATGTTAAGTTTGAATTAAAAGCATTAGACTAAATGAATAAAAAGGCGGAAAATTATCATCCGCCTTTTCTCTTGACAATTATTTATTGAAAGGTTAGAATATTGTTATTAAGGATTAAGAAGTAGGGTGTTTTAATGGACGAAAATCAACAAAAAGAGCAAATTTCAGAAGATGATAAAGATATTGAAATGTCGTTAGAAACCTGCAGTGGATTAAATGAAGAAGAATTGCAACAAACAAAAGAAAAACTAGATGAAATTGTTGGAGGTACAATTAATAATGTTTCAGCAATTGATCGCGACGGTGATGAAATATTAAGTGAAAACATCGTTAAAGACAGATTGGTGGAAGTGGCAAGCGTCTCAACTCCAAAGAAAAAACGAAAAAACAATTTAACAAGTTTATTGTTGCTTGCGGTGAATGTTGTATTGGTTTATTTATTGGCAAGTTCGCTTTTTAAAAGTGCTGAAGATGCGTCAATAACTAACCTTGTAAGTGTGCAAGGGGCAAGATTAAATTATTTGTGTTATGGGTTGTTATTGTTTTTGATTGTTATGCTTTGTGATAGTTTGTTGATTTCGTTAATCTTAAAAGTTACAACAGGGAAGTTTAGGTTTTTTGTCTCATATAAAACAAGTGCAATAGGGAAGTATTATGAGGCAATAACTCCACTGAGTGCAGGAGGGCAACCATCTCAGATTTTATATCTTGCGAAAAGAAAGGTATCCCCAGGTGTCGCAACAAGTGTCCCGCTTATTCGTGTAATGCTTATTAATTTTGCAACAATTGTTTTGTCAACAGTTCTGTTTATTCTTGTTGTGCCGAAGATTGAAGCGACCAATAGTTTTATGAGTATTCTTTATGGAATTCTTAAAATATTAGCATATGTAGGATTGATAATTAATTTATTTTTCTTAATCGTAGTTATGATAATAGCAAGCAGTAAAACACTTGGTCGAAGTTTGGCAAGAAATTTAATTCGCATTGGAACGAAATTAAAATTAGTAAAGAATTACCGAGATTCTTATAAGAAATTATTAAATCAAGTTACCGAATATCAAAACTCGATTACCTATCTAAAGAAGCATCTTGGCATGGCAATTTGTTTAGTATTGTTGATTTCTATTGAAATTATTGCACTTGCAAGTGTTCCATTTGTTGTATCGATTGGGCTTACTAATATTCATTTTTGGTCAAGCAATCAATTTTTTGAGTTTTACTTTGAATGTCTTGCAAAATATTATATTTGTTATATGGCTTCTTCGTACATTCCATTACCAGGAGGAACTGGTATGATGGAAATAAGTTTTGTTATATTGTTCAGTAGTGTGATTGGTTCAAACTTCGTTGTATGGGCATTCTTAATATGGAGATTATTAAGTTACTACATATTAATAGTTCAAGGTTTTGGAATTACGATAGGTGATATATTAGCATCAAATTTTAAAAAAGATAAAAAATTAAGAAATGTTAAAATAAAAGAACTGGGAAATTAATTTCCAGTTTTTTATTTTTTGGATGTTTAAATAGATTTTTTTTGTCTACACTTAGATTATAAAAAATGAAATGGAGAGTAAAGTATGAAAAATAAAAACGGATTAACCTTTGG
>JAGBBI010000030.1 GCA_017938565.1 Clostridia bacterium | reverse complement strand
CAATGAAGACACTATATGTCCTTGTAAAGAATATAGAGAAACAGGGCACTGTCATTGTAAAATGTATAAAGAATAGTTTAAGGAGCATTTTTGCTCCTTTTCTTTTATTATAATATTTATTGTTATTATGAAAAAGATTATAAAGAAAATAAAAGGTTTTTTAAAATCTTCATCACAAAGCAAATGTGATGGGGATGTTATTTGTTTTGAATGGAGCGAAAATGAAAATGCTCAGTATGAAAAATTTGCTGTTGAACATTTTGAAGAATGTAGTACATCAACACCCTGGTTGTGTTTTAAATTTGCAAACGGAAAATGGTATAAAAAAATGATATGCCCCGTATGTGGCGAGGAACAAATCATAAAAAAATAATTTTGGTATAATAATTGTAGAGTGTAGTATGAGAATAATTAAAGAATATGATTGGTGTCAAAACTATGGGATTGATTGTATCACTATAGATGTATATGAGGAATATATTACTATATGGAATAGTTATAAAATTACAAAAATTTCACATATGTTGGAAGTAGTTGAAACAATTAGACAATATAGTCGTATATATAATAGGAGTAATTTTCAACTTGTCTCAGAATGGAGGTCACATAATTTGTTATATGACTTAAATTATGAAACCGTGAAAACAAAAGATGTAAATTTTAATTCAGATGTACTTTGGCACGAAAATTGCTTGTATATTATTTCATCTTTTTTCTACGGAATTGTGCATAAAATAGCAAATTTTGCAAAAAAGCATAAATTTTGAAAAATTTTGTAAAAAAGATTTGGTTTTTAAAAAACAAGTTTGTATATTTGCAATGTGAGAAAGAGATGCTCTCGCGATGCGAAGGCCCTAAGTTGCTTGGGAACCCTACGGAGTACAACTCGTTCCGACCGAGATTCTCAGGTTCGAATCCTGAAGAGGGCACTTTTTAAAACAAAAACATAAAAAAGTTAAAAAAATTTTGAAATAGTTTGACTTTTTTAAAATAATGATATATTTATATATTGAAATAAGAAAAAGAACGAAAAATAATAAGGTTATGATGTCAATTAATAAACATATGAATATTTGGTCAAATGGCTTTAAGGGCTATTGTGGCAATTCGTATGCACTCGCGGGAACAGACGTGAGATTTGACGAACGACCAAGTATAACAGAGGTAGAATATGTAGTCCGAGACTCGGACGAATGGTAAATGCAAAAGGCAGCACATAGGTTTCTAACCACAACATATTCCCAACCTCTGAAGCAGATTCCCAAATCAAACCTCAGAGTTTTTTTATTTTGGCACAGTTTTTGCAAAACATTATTTTATGGAAAAAAGAAATGATAGGTCACATTATAAAATAGTAAATGGCCAATTAGTACCGAAAAAAAGTTACGAAACAGAAATAGATGCTGTAACTATGGCACGGTTTTTGAATAGTAAAGAAAACGTAATCCATAAAATGGTAGCATATAAATGCAGCAAATGTGATAAGTGGCACGTAGGAAGTAACGGAAAACTTCTCACAAATGAAGAAAGAGAAAAATATAAACAGAAATTAAATGCTGAAAAGCATTATATAAAATAGTCCATTGGTCCAATGGTCAGGATGCGCGACTGTCTATCGTGCGGTGAGGGTTCGATTCCCTTATGGACTGCGAGGTTGATTAAAACGACAAAATTTTGCAAAAAAGGCTCGTTAATCGACAAAATTTAACAAAATAATAGAAAAATAATAAATAAAACGACAAAAATTATGTGGTGTTGTTGGTTTTGGCATAATAATTGATACAGAAGCGTGGTGTAATGGTAGCATTACTGTCTCCAAAACAGTCGGTGAGAGTTCGAGCCTTTCCGCTTCTGCCAAATGTTGGCGTGGCCGAGTGGTTTAGGCGATGGTCTGCAAAACCATAGATGTTGGTTCGATTCCAACCGTCAACTCTAAGACTTTCCACCACAGTTAGGAGGTAAATGCTATGAGTGGAAAAGAAATTAAAAATTATGTTTTAAACCAAAACGACACAGAATATACAGTAATAGTTCTTAATAAGGATGGGAAAAGAGTTTCTTATAATGCTATTAAGGATGATGTAATGTATAATTTTAAAAAAATTAATGAAATTCAGATAGGTGCAGGAATGTTTGTGGCACAGTATTTGATAGAAAACAAATAGGGTATTAGTTCAGTTGGTTAGAACGCTACATTTGGGATGTAGAGGTCGTCCGTTCGAGTCGGACATACCCTACCAAATAATGGGACTGTAGCTCAGGGGTAGAGCGGGGGCCTGAAGAGCCCCGCGTCGGTGGTTCAATTCCATCCAGTCCCACTAAATTATTAATAGAATATAGAAATGAGGAAACGAAGAAACATAAAACGAAAACACAATATATAAACTTTGGTAACTACAGAGTAAAATCCTGAAATTAAAAGTGCCAAAGTTTATGGAAAGCGCTCATAGCTCAGTTGGCTAGAGCACTGCACTTTTAATGCAGGGGTCCTGGGTTCGAGCCCCAGTGGGCGCACAAATTGCTCTTGTAGTTCAATGGATAGAATGGATGACTACGAATCATTTGATTGGAGTTCGAATCTCCACGAGAGCGCAAATAAAATAATGTCCTCGTGGCTCAATGGTAGAGTAGGTGACTCTTAATCACTTGGTTGTGGGTTCGAATCCCGCCGGGGACACAAGTAAACTTAATGCCCCGATAGCTCAGATGAACAGAGCAACGGACTTCTAATCCGTGGGTCGCAGGTTTGAATCCTGCTCGGGGTACGAATTTTGAAAATAAAAATAATGTTTGTATATTTGCATTGTTAAAAAATATGGTTTATAACACAGCCGCACCAAGTACAAGTGCCGCACCTTTTCCTTAAAAGGTTATTACTTTCCATAGGGTAATTATAAAATAGTGTAGTAGGGGTAAATGGGGAGGCTGCTCTGACGGTGGAAGGGCGCTGGACTGTAAAT